>DAMCDT010000167.1:0-8229 GCA_032058265.1 Tannerellaceae bacterium | reverse complement strand
ATACCTTATTTAACGGTATTGGTTGCAGCTATCTTTGGCGTAAATGTAATGCTTGTATTATTTATCGGAACTGTTTTATCCGGTATCGTTGGCTTACTGACCGGCAGTTTTGATATATGGGGATGGAATGCAGCTATGGGAACAGGGATAACCAATATGGGTGAATTGATCATTGTTACCCTTCTTGCCGGAGGTATGTTAGAGATGATCCGATATAACGGAGGTATCGACTGGATCATATTAAAGCTCACTTCACGTATTCATTCCACAAGGAAAGCAGAATTCAGTATCGCAGGTTTAGTAAGTTTCGCAAATTTATGCACGGCTAATAATACCATTGCCCTTATCATGGCGGGGCCCATAGCTAAAGATATTGCAGACAAATTCAATGTCGACCCACGAAAAAGCGCCAGTATTTTAGATATTTTCTCGTGTGTCGTACAAGGTATCATCCCATACGGGGCACAATTATTAATGGCGGCCGGTTTAAGTAGTATATCTCCTATAAGGATAATGCAATATCTCTATTATCCCTATCTCTTGGGTATAGGAGGTATCCTGGCTATATTGTTGAAATATCCACGTAAATACTCGACCGAAAGCTATACTGAAAACACTTACTTTTAAAGTTTCAGACAAATAAAAATCCCGTATTTTACAACATTTATCATATTAGAGTTGTTAAACTTTGTAGAACATAATTACTGAAAAAATAATAATATTATGGTAAACAGAGACAAAAGCATCGAACTGTTAAATAAAGCAGTCGCTGAAGAAATGACAGCTGTTAATCAGTACATGTATTTCCATTTCCGGCTGGAAGATATGGGATATGATTATTTGGCTTCTTACTTCAAACGTATTTCTATTGTAGAAATGATACATGTTGAAAGACTTGCTGAACGTATCTTATTCCTGAAAGGCGATGTTGAACTGAGGTCATCACGGCCGGTTGAGAAAATCCATGATGTGAAAGCTATGCTTGAAAAAGCTGAACAATTGGAAACAGATACTATCGTAAACTATAATCAATGGGCAAAAGAATGCGGGGAAGCATCCGATGCCGCATCAAAAAAATTATTTGAAGATCTGATTGTGGAAGAAGAAGAACACCAAGATCAATTCGATACGGAAATCGATAATATGAATAATTTTGGTGAAAGATATCTCGCATTACAATCCATCGAGCATAGTAAAAAAGCATCACAAGGTATATCAACTACATAAGTTGATAGTTACATTGATATTAAAGAAAAAGAACAACAATAAGTAACAGTTGTTGTTCTTTTTATAAACCGTTTTATTAAGAAAGAAAATCCCGTTAAAAAATAAACTACCCAAAGTTTAACAATTTCCGGCATTTAACTGTTAGAGTAACATCTGATATAATAATATCATAGATTTTATTGGATAATAATTCAACTGTAAAATTGAATTCGAGTATTTATTAATTGTATAGTAAAATTTAAACAACAACATGAAAAGAGGAATTTTTGTATTGATTTCATTAGTGATTTCAGTGTCAGCTTATTCTCAGCATTTTGCATTAAAGAATAACCTCGTATTTGACGCGATGTTGACACCAAACCTAGGTATGGAAATAGGACTAGGTAAAAAAGTGACGTTAGACATTAATGGTAATTACAACCCGTTTACCTTTAGTGACAACAAAAAGTTCAAACACTGGTTAGCACAACCAGAATTACGTTTTTGGACATGTGAGAAATTTAGTGGTACGTTTTTTGGTATCCATGCACACGGTGGTGAATACGATGTAGCAAACATCAAATTACCGTTCGATTTATTCAAAAACCTGGAGCACAATCGCTATAAAGGATACTATTATGGTGGTGGTATAAGCATCGGCCATCAATGGGTACTTGGTAAACATTGGAATCTGGAAGCCTCCATCGGTGGTGGATATGCCCGGATAGAATATGATAAATATGACGGACTGCCTAAGGATGCTCCAAAGAAAGAAAAAGGACATTATAACTACTTTGGAGTTACCAAAGCTACTATTTCATTTATATATATTATACGCTAATATATTTCACTTTAATAAATAATTTAAGAAATGAAAAGAATAAATTTTTACACTATAATATGTGCTATGTTATTTCCTTTAATGGGTGTACAGGCGCAAAAAGTTACTGGCAACAATATTAAGATTGAGCAAGTACAAGTAGAGAAGCAGGGGAACAATGTTAAAATTGATATGAACATTAACCTGGATGACCTGACAATGGGAAGAGCGGATATGATTATACTGACTCCGTTATTGCGTTCTGCTGATAAAACGAACTTTAAAAGATTTGCACCTATTGTATTAACAGGTTCTCGCCGTAGCCGTACACTGGAACGCGATATCGATTTCAACGGTTTCACTTTCGAAGATGAGCCTCGTCAGATCGAACGCAGGTATAACAAAAGACCGCAGGCTATTCCTGTAACAATAAATACACCTTACGAAAACTGGCTCAGAAATGGCGAGTTAGTTATGATTGAAACTAAATCAGGTTGTGATATCCGGATTAAAACTGATAATGAGTATTCCGTATATACTCCGGTTTTACCTCCGCTTGTTGAACCGGTATATTCTTTAAGCTATGTTACTCCTCCGGTTGAAGAAGTAAAACAACGTAGTGAAACTCATGCAGCACGTTTGAATTTCGAAGTAGGTAAGTATAATATCTTACGTAATTTCAAAAATAATGCTGCAATCCTGAATGACGTTGAGAAAGTTATCAATGAAATCAGAAATGATGCAAACCTGACAGTTAATGAATTCAAGGTAGTTGGTTATGCTTCTCCTGAAGGTAACGAACAAAGCAATATGAAATTATCTGAAAACCGTGCCAAATCATTTGTTTCTTATTTAACCAGCAATTATAACATCCCGGCATCAAGTGTGAAGACTGATTGGATGGGTGAAGACTGGGCTGGTTTATATAAAGCTGTTGAAGCTTCAAATATTACAAACAAAAATGAGATTTTAGATGTATTAAATACTGAAAACGTGGCTCAACGTAAAAATAGACTGAAACAAATCGCAGGCGGACAAGCTTACAGAACATTGCTTAATGATCTCTATCCTCCTTTGCGTAGAAATGAATATACTATTTCATTCGTTGCTAAGAAATTCAGTGTTGACGAAGCAAAAGAACAAATCAAAACTAAGCCTCAATATTTGAGTTTGAATGAAATGTTCCTGGTTGCCAATACTTACCCAAAAACAAGTAATGAGTTTAAGGAAGTATTCGACATAGCTGTACGTATGTACCCTGACAGCCCTATTGCTCAACAGAATGCTGCTGCACTTGAAATCGAAAATGGTTCTTATGACAGCGCTATTCAACGTTTGCAAAAAGTGAATATTCCTGAAGCAATAAATAATTTAGGAGTTGCCTATGCAAAGAAAGGTGATTACCAAAGAGCGTTAGAAGCATTTGAAAGAGCAGCAAGAGGTGGTGATAGAGCAGCCGCAAGTAATGCTTCTCAATTATCCGAATGGATGGCCGCACAATAATTGATAAGTAATTAAATAAACATAAAAAAGGCTTGCAAAATGCAAGCCTTTTTTATGTTTATTTTTAAAGTATATATTAACCTACAGTCCAAATAATAGAAGAGATAATTTGCCATATACCTAAAATTATAGCAAGAATACCCAATTTACCTTGTAAGGGAATTAGTTTAGCTAATAGTTGTTCACCTTTTTCTGCGGCTTGTGGATTTTTTGACAAGGCGTACTTAGTGATCAGACTATAACCTAAAATGAACCCTAAAGCAGCTTCCACTATTGACACTAATAACCAAGTGATCCAATAGATTGGCCAATGGCCGATCCAACCAATGTTAAGAAGGCAACTAATTATACCCCAGATACCCCAGATTGCAAATATTAAACCGATCCATCCCTGGAAAGGAGCAATTTTATCAAACCATTCTTTTGCATCCGGTTTCTTTTCAAGCAGAAGAGAAGGGACTGCTAATAGCCCTAGAAGAATAAGAGTAATTCCGTAAATCATTGCTTTTTCATTTTTAGTAGTTAGTAAAATAGAGAATATTATTGATTCATCCCTTTTGTTGCCGCATCCGTTAACTTTTGACCAAGTTCAGAGATTTTTTGAACTTGCGCAGGTGTTAAGTTTTGGATTTCTTTTTGAAGTTGCTCAGAAATATCAGACATTTCCTGCGCTAATTTTGTGTACTCCTGCATTGCTGAAGCATCACCGCTTTGCATTTTGCCGTCTTCATATAATTTGATCATCTTGTTAATGATATTTTCATACTTAGCTAAAACGTCATTGTCTTTTGCCGCAGGAGCAGGTGTTTCTGTTTTTGTAGTAGTGTTGTCAGTTGAAGAATCAGTTGTGCTTTTGCCGCCACATGCAATAAAAGAAAATGTAAAAGCCACCAAAGCAACCATTAATAATTGTTTTCTCATCTTTTTGTTTTTTTAGAGTTAGTAATATTTCACGGACAAATGTAATATAAAATTTCAAATAATTAAATTTAAAATATTTTATTTTATTATCCTGAACATTACCAAAAGTATTGCTGCATTATTTGCTGCATCTTTGGTGTATTTATATCCATATCTCCTGTTTCTTCACGCAATCTAAGAATATCTTTTTTTAACCGGCTGATAATATCTGCATATTGTGATTCTGCATATCTGTTTTTATTTTCATACAGATCGATGGACAGATCATAAAATTCCCACGCCGGGGTATTTGATTTATCTTCAGAACCGGTCGTATTTAAACGGTCGCCATATAAGAACATTAATTTATACTGATGATTGCGTATACCTAAATGTGCCGGACGAATGGTATGTTGTGTCCAATATCTGTAGTACATTTCCTTTCGCCAGTCGGCCGGAGTTGCTCCTTTTAAATTCTGCCTGAAACTTCTTCCCTGCGATTGTTCCGGCGGTTGTACATTAGCATAATCAGCAAATAGCGAAGCAAAATCAATATTCAGGATAATATCCTCGTTTCTGGTTCCTGCCGGAATTTCTTTTGGATAACGAATCACAAAAGGCATCCGTAAAGATTCTTCATACATCATCCTCTTATCAAAAAAGCCATGTTCTCCTAAGAAATATCCCTGATCGGAAACATATATAACAATTGTATTATCTGCAATTCCTTCCTCGTCCAATGTTTGCAGCAATCGACCGATATTTTCATCAATGGCCGCACCACATCGCAGATAATCTTTAATTAATTTCTGGTACGTTTTCTTACGGGCTGCTATTTTATCTAAACCTTCCGTTGAAAAAGGTAATTCAGGATATATACACCACCATTTAGACGGATCGGCTGATGCCGTTTCCCAACGAAGAGCCATATTTTCGAGCTGTTGTCCTTCAAACTTCCTTCCAGACTGTTCCGGCCCAAATTCCATAAGATTAGGTGGTTCCGGGAATTCCACGTCATCATATAAATGCTTCAATCGTTCCGGAAAATCCCACGGTTCATGCGTTGCTTTGTAATGACAACACATCATAAATGGCTTATCCTTTGAACGGTTACGGATATAATCTATCGTCAGATCTGTAACAATATCCGTAGAAAATCCTTTTATCGTATCACCTTGTTTCCCCATATCATCATCTATCCAATTTGAGGCCGTTTTCATAACCGGATCGTAATATTCTCCCTGATCATGGAAAACCTGGTAAGTATCAAATCCTGTCGGTTCTTTTTTTAAATGCCATTTACCAAATAAAGCCGTCTGGTACCCTCCGGCTTTCATTTGTTTAACAATATTATCCGCTTCAGGACATAACGCATCGCTTAAAGAATAGACGCCATTCTTATGACTGTACGCACCTGTCAGGATAGCAGCACGGCTCGGAACGGAAATTGAATTTGTACAAAAACAATTATTTAAGACGCATCCTTCGTCAGCCAATCTGCGGATATTGGTATTTTTCACGTATTCACTTAATACGCCGCCATATATTCCCCATGCCTGGGAAGTATGGTCATCAGACAAAATAAATAAGATATTAGGCCGGTCATCGTTCTGGCCGTACAAAGGATTGATCGGTACAGCTAAAGGCAGACAACCAACCATGCCTATTTTTAAAAACAAATCAGTTCCGTTCATTTATAATCTTTTGTATATCCGGGTTCTCTTCGTGCCTTTCCTTTTACCCTCGTTAGATTGTCTCCTAATTCTTCCCGCATATCATTGGCTATTTTGATCAATTTGGAGGCAGCTTCGGGATATTGTGACATTACATCGTACCGTTCGCCCGGATCACGACGCAGATCATACAGTTCTGCCTTTTGTAATTCGACAGTCAGTAATCGGCCCGGTTGCCCGTCGTTACCAGGTACAAATGCTCCATACGTAGGATATTTGTGAGGAAATACCATCTTAAACATACCATCTGTTACAGCTTCCAGGTCGTTCTTATTATAATAATAAACAAAATATTCTCTTGGGTTTGCGTCTTTATCACCCATAATCAACGGTAAGAGGCTCACACCGTCAATCTTACGGCTTGGCAATGGAGCGCCGCTGATCTCTGCCATTGTCGGGAATAAATCAATATTGGAAGTTAATTTATTACATGTGATTCCCGGCTGTACTTTTCCTTTCCAATACATAATACACGGTACACGGTTACCTCCATCAAAGGTTGTAGCCTTCGCTTCACGCAAACCGCCTGCCGATCCTGCATGATTTCCATAGTTGGTCCAGGGCCCGTTGTCAGATGTAAGCACCACCAATGTATTTTCTTCCAGGCCAAGCTCACGCAATGTTTTTAGTACTTCTCCTACGCTCCAGTCGATTTCCATCATTACATCTCCAAAAAGTCCCTGTTCGCTTTTCCCTTTAAACTTATCAGATACAGCAAGAGGAACATGAGGCATTGAATGAGCTAAGTAAACAAAGAATGGATTCTTCTGGTTTTTCTTTATAAAGTTAACCGCACGGGTAGTATAATCAGTCGTGAATTTAGTTTGATCCGTATTATATCCTATTATATCATTCCCATCTATTGTCGGAAGATCAGGGAAGTTAAATACTTCACCTTGCTGCGGATGAAACGGCCACATATCATTCGAATATGGTAAACCATAGTACTCGTCAAAACCATTTTGCAAAGGAAGGAACTGTTTGGCATCACCCAAATGCCATTTCCCATATATAGCCGTATTGTAATTCTTTTGCTTCAATAATTCTCCCATTGTCATTTCATCGGGATGAATACCATATTCAGATCCCGGCCCAGGAGCACCGACAAAACCAATACGGTTTGGATAACATCCTGTTAATAAACCTGCCCTGGAGGCTCCACTGACCGGTTGGCCGACGAGGAAATGGGTAAAACGCATCCCTTCGGCGGCCATTCGGTCGATATTAGGCGTTGTATAACCGAATGCCCCGTTATAAGAGAAATCTCCATAACCGACATCATCTAAATTGATGATAACTATGTTTGTATAATCAGTAGCTATTGCAGAAACCGGCAAGCCGCTCAGTGCAGTAAGTAATATTACGTGTTTATTCATGATAAAGATATTTTCACCAAAAGTAATGATAATTGGAAAAACCTGATACATATCCTGTCAGGAATCTCTGCAATAATTTTACTTCAGCCCATCTATTAAACCTACCTACTAATGTTATTTCCCGTATCATCTTCACCTTCCACTAACAACATCAAAACCCTTACGGAATGCGGTTTTGGGCGTGAAAGATGATCTTCCACCGGTTACTTACTCCTATCACTAAACTTACTGATCCAATCAGGATGCTTCCTGTATAAAATAGCTAACGTCCTAATACATTTTGCTAATCTCTAAGTCATTTTATAATGTATGCAGATATAAATAATAAGTGAGTTTTGTTTTCAAAACTCTGGGATTTTAAAATCAAAACCCCAGGACTTTGTAAACAAAAGTAGTGGGTTTTTCAAATGACGCACGTCATCTCCATAAGTTACGTATGTTACATTTTTGAATGACCTACATAAATTATAAAAAATTGATCCATAATAGTGTGATAGTATGTTTATAAAAGTGGAAGATGATCTTCTACGCTTTTAACACTTATATACAACATGTTAACTTCAAAAGTGGAAAGTATAAGATGATCAGGAAAAAGCACTGATGAGATGGGACCGTGCATAAATTATAATATCCTCCCAAATTATTGCTTACTATTTAAACAGGCTAACAATTATTTGCATTAGCTTTGTAA
>DAMCDT010000166.1:0-8272 GCA_032058265.1 Tannerellaceae bacterium | reverse complement strand
GTATCGTAAATTCAATTAGTTTAAAAGAGGGAGAAGAAGCTTTCATCAACTATGCCAAACGTATCAAACAATTAGGAGCTGCTACAGTTGTAATGGCATTTGACGAGCAAGGGCAGGCAGACATTTTCGAACGTAAAATAGAAGTATGCGAACGTGCCTACCATTTATTAGTTGATAAAGTTGGTTTTAATCCGCAAGATATTATTTTCGATCCGAATGTATTGGCCATTGCTACGGGGATGGATGAACATAACCGATACGGCCTTGATTTTATTCAGGCTGTGGAATGGATTAAAACACATTTACCCGGAGCCAAAGTAAGCGGAGGCGTAAGCAATCTGTCTTTCTCTTTCCGCGGGAATAACTATTTACGTGAAGCAATGCATTCAGTCTTCTTATATCATGCCATCGGTAAGGGCATGGATATGGGAATAGTCAATCCCTCTACGACTATAATTTATGAAGATATTGAGCCTGTCTTACGCTCTTTACTCGAAGATGTGGTACTATACCGCCGTCCGGAAGCCGCTGAAGAACTGATAACTTATGCCCAGTCAATGAATCAGGAAACTTCAGAAACTACTGATAATAAGAAAGATCTCTGGAGGGAAGGATCACTGCAAGACCGTTTAGAGTATGCTTTAATGAAAGGGATAACCGAATATCTGGAAGAAGATATTCAGGAAGCGCTCAAACAATATCCCCGGGCTGTGGACGTTATCGATGGCCCTCTTATGAATGGCATGAATAAAGTAGGGGTACTTTTCGGTGAAGGAAAGATGTTCCTTCCACAAGTCGTAAAAACTGCCCGTACTATGAAGAAGGCTGTTGCTATATTACAACCTGCTATAGAGGCGGAAAAGACTTCGGCCGGCTCTACAACTGCAGGAAAAGTAATCTTTGCGACAGTAAAAGGAGACGTACATGATATAGGAAAAAATATTGTTTCAATTGTTCTTGCATGTAACAATTATGAGGTCATTGATCTGGGAGTAATGGTTCCCGCAGACGTTATCGTTAAAAGATCAATTGAAGAAAAACCGGATTTAGTATGTTTATCCGGCCTGATCACTCCTTCGTTGGAAGAAATGGTACACGTAACGGATGAAATGCAAAAAGCGGGACTTGCTATACCTATTATGGTAGGCGGAGCAACAACCTCTAAGCTACATACGGCAGTGAAAATAGCTCCTCATTATGATTATCCGGTTATTCATGTATTGGACGCTTCGCAGAATCCATTAATTGCGTCTAAATTATTAAACCCTGATACCCGGCAAGCATATATTGATGAACTTAATCGCGAATACGAACTACTCCGGTCATCTTTAGAGAACAATAAAAAAACATTCGTTTCCTTATCGGAAGCAAGAAAGTCTCCGGTTAAGATTGACTGGAAGAATTACGTACCGGTTAAACCGGCAAATCTGGGTATTCAAGTCATTCCTTATATTCCGATCCAAGAATTACGTCCGTATATTAATTGGATTTTCTTTTTTACGGCATGGAAATTAAGCGGTCGCTTTTCAAGTATTACAGATATTGACGGTTGTGATGCCTGTAGGGCCAATTGGCTGGCAGGTTTTCCGGAAGAAGACAGGCCCAAGGCATCAGAAGCGATGCAGCTATATAAAGACGCTTCCCGTTTACTGGACAAGCTTATCAACATGAAAGCTGAGTATTGCAAAGCTCTTTATGGCTTTTTCCCTGCTAATAGTGACGGAGATAACATTATTTTAAATGAAAGTACTGTTTTTCCAATGTTACGGCAGCAAGCAAAAAATGACAAAGAAGCTTATAAATCATTAGCTGATTATATTATGCCTTTATCTGAGAACCGGACCGATTATATCGGAGCATTCGTAGTAACAGCTGGTGCCGGAGCAGATTATTTACAAAAGAAATTCGTAGCAGATGGGGACACATATTCATCCATGCTGCTGCAAACCCTAACCGACAGATTAGCGGAAGCTACCGCAGAATACCTCCATTTGAAAGTTCGTCGTGAATACTGGGGCTACGCATCGGATGAATCGCTTGGTATTCCCGATCTTTTAAAAGTGAAATATAAAGGGATACGGCCGGCCATCGGATATCCTTCCCTACCCGATCAATTACAGATGATTGATCTGGATCAATTACTCGATTTCTCACAAATTAATGTCTGTATTACTGAAAACGGAGCTATGTACCCCACGGCTTCCGTAAGTGGTTTTTATTTTGCAAATCCCGAATCTTCTTATTTTATGATCGGTGATATCGACGAAGAACAATTAACGGATTATGCGCAAAGGCGAAATCTTAATAAGGATGATCTCCGCCGTTTCTTAAGTAATAATATAAAGTAATTACTCCCTGTAGAATTATAAATTACTCGTTAGAGAATAATATTAGCTCGTTAGCAAAATAAAATAGTTAACGAGCTAATTACTTTTATAACAAAGGTCTTTCTAATTACATAAACTGACGATTATTTTTACATAAATTCTTCCTTTTTGAAAAGTTAAATTAATTACCATAGATTTGTTTTTTTTAATTATGTTTGTATATTTAGCATGTAAACCTAAATATTAAATGAAACGACACATAATTATTGGGATTTTCTTCCTTATAGGATGGCAAATCCAAAGCCAGGAACAAAAAACACTTTTGTCAACTTTACCGGAAGAAAGTCTTGTAAACACATATTTATCTGCAGCAGGTAACTATGCTATCATTTATACCGGTAAAGAAGAACCCAAATATCATACTTTTATAATTAACCACCCCTATCTTGACACAAACGAATACAGAGATGGCAGTTTATCTTTTGATGGGATAATCTACCCTAATACCAGGCTTCGTTTGAATGTTAATGAAGAAGAGCTTATTATTCATTCACCCGACGGACGCTTTAATTTAATTGTACCTCGCGAACGTTTGGATTATGCGATAATGGATTCACTGTATTTGTTTTATTATAAACCGGATGCACAAAAACTCCTACCCGAGGGATATTATGTTCGGTTGCATGAAGGGAAATACCCTGTCCTAAAACGTCAAACAGCTTTCTATAATAGCACTACAAAGGATATGGTTGTTGAAGCTTCTTTTAATAAAAGAACCCGCTATTATATATATAAGGACAATCACTACAATTCAGTAGGCAGTAAGGGTTCTGTATTGAAATTATTCAAAACACACAAGAAAGAATTAAAAAGATATATTAAACAGCATCAACTTAACTTTAAGCAATTTCCTGATGAAGCAATTGTTGCTGTAACAAAATATTATGAATTCCTTAGTCAATAGATATATGAAGAAGAACGTATACCTGGTGATTTTATGCCTGTTGCCTGTTCTGACTGCTGCACAGCAAAAAATCAGTGCTCAACTGGAACAAAAGCCAATTACCGAGCTGTTTGATATGATAGAATCTCAAACCAACTATCGTATATATAGTGTTCCTGAAGATACGGACTCTCTGTATATAACAATTAATGTTGTAAATGAAGAACCGTTTATCATAATCCAACAGGCTTTAGAAAATACTGAATTAAAAGTTGCACAATTTAATGATAGTTTTTTCATTACAAGGAATGTAACTTTAATCACCTCCCTGCCTGAGGGTTACTTCAATGATAAAAGAGCAGATTCGGGTGATGATCATGATTTAACGGATATATTATCGTTAAGCCGTCGTGATCAGAAAGCTTCTTCTGAAAGTAAAGTATATGAGATTGGCGACCCGTCGGCTGACGCTTCCGGAAGAATCAGTCTGACCGGAATTGTTACTGACTTCAAAACTGGTGAGCCGGTGGTAGGAGCAGCACTCTACATTAATGAGCCTATGATCGCAACAACTTCGGACGCTTATGGTTATTATACGATTCAACTGCCGGTCGGAAGGCATGATTTGCATATCCGGGGAATTGGTCTCAAAGACACTCGCAGGCAAATAGTGCTTCACTCTCCCGGTAAACTGGATATAGAACTTGAAGAAGAAATATACGCGTTACGTGAAGTTACTATTTCATCTGAAAAAATTGAAAATGTTCGTAGTACAACTATGGGTGTGGAACGTTTAAAGATAAGGGATATAAAAAACATACCTACTGCTTTTGGAGAAGTTGATATCATACGGGCAGTTCTCTCTCTTCCGGGAGTAAAAGCTGTTGGTGAAGCTTCCAGCGGCTTTAATGTCCGGGGAGGATCAACGGATCAGAATTTGATATTATTCAATGATGGTACTATTTATAATCCGACCCATCTTTTCGGATTCTTTTCAGCATTTAATCCTGATCTGGTAAAGGATATGGAATTATATAAAAGTAGTATTCCTGCAAAGTACGGAGGACGCATTTCATCCGTACTTGATATAACAACCAGAGAAGGAAATAAAAAGGAATTCCAAGGCTCCGCCAGTATAGGATTATTAACAAGCCGCCTCACATTGGAAGGCCCAATCTTTAGCGAAAAGACCTCTTATATCGTAGGAGGACGCACAACTTATTCAGACTGGATACTGAAAAAATTACCGGAAAAAAGTGGTTACAGCGACGGAAACGCAGGATTTTATGATCTCAATGCTACTATAAACCATAAATTTAACGAATATAACAACCTATATATCAACGGGTATTTTAGCCATGATCGTTTTAAATTTGATGCGGATGAACGTTATTTTTATCGAAATGCAAATGCATCCATAAAATGGAGGCATATATTTAATCCGAAATTAACCAGTGTGATTACAGGCGGTTATGATCATTATGATTATAACACAAAAAATACTGAGAATCCGGCAAATGCTTTTGATCTTTCTTTTGGTATAAACCAATTTTATGGTAAAGCTGACTTTTCCTGGTATTTGAATGATCATCATACACTTGATTTCGGTGCTGCCGCAACTTATTATGATCTAAATCCCGGAAAATATCTTCCTTCAGGAGAAGAATCATTAGTTGTTGAAGATATCATGCAAAAAGAAAAAGCGATAGAATCTGCCGTGTATGTGGGCGACCGCTGGGATATTACCCCTTATTTTTCGGTAAATGCAGGAATAAGATATTCGATGTTCAATGCGATGGGACCAAGAGAATATAACATTTATCAAGATGAGTATATCCCTTCTTTAAATACTATTGTAGAAACGGTCTCAACAGGTAATGGAGCATTTAAAACATACCATGGCCCGGAGTTTCGTCTTTCGGCCCGCTATGAATTCATGGATGGATTATCGATTAAAGCCGGTTACAATACAATGCGTCAAAATATTCATAAGTTGTCCAATACAACTATTATGTCTCCTACTGATACGTGGAAACTGAGTGATGCAAATATAAAACCTCAAACAGGATCCCAAGCCGCATTCGGAGTGTATAAGAATTTCGTAAATAATACTATCGAGGCATCTATTGAAACTTATTATAAAACAATGGACAATTATCTGGATTATCGTAATGGTGCAGAGTTATTAATGAATCATCATATTGAAACGGATGTACTTGATACCGAAGGGCGTGCATACGGTGTAGAATTCATGTTAAAGAAAACACAAGGTAAACTAAACGGATGGTTAAGTTATACTTATTCACGTACAGAATTACGGCAAAATGATCCGAGAATAGCAGATCCGGTAAATGACGGTGACTGGTATCCTGCCGATTATGATAAACCTCATGATATTAAATTTGTGGGAAATTATAAATTCACCCACCGTTTTAGTTTATCTTTGAATTGTGATTATAGTACAGGGCGTCCTATTACTTTACCGGTCTCAAAATACAATTACGCCGGTGGACAATTTGTTTATTTCTCCGACAGAAATAAATACCGTATACCGGATTTCTTCCGTATGGATCTATCCTTTAATATTGAACCAAGTCATCACCTAACTTTATTAACACATAGTTCAATCTCTTTCGGAGTATATAATCTGACTGGAAGAAAAAATGCTTATTCTGTGTATTATGTATCGGAAGACGGAAGGTTGAAAGGATATAAATTAGCTATTTTCGGAGTTCCCATACCTTATATATCTTATAATATTAAATTCTGATGTTATGAGGAATATTTCAATTAAACATATTATCTACGGAGGATTTCTATCATTCTTATGCTTATCAGGATGTATTACCGAGTATACACCTGATAATATTGAAGAAATAGATAACCTCATCATAGTTGATGGTACTATAACTGACGGAGTGTCGACATTTCAATTAGGCTACAGTGTCGGGATCATTCAAAAACTTACAGGTGATGAAACCATTGATAATGCTGCCATTTATATTGAAACTGAAGACGGAACACAAATGAATGGGGATTTTATAGGTAAAGGACTTTATACTGTTAATACCGGTAATTTAAACCCTGATTCAAAATATCGTTTACGTATATCAATCAATGGTAATGAATATCAGTCAAGCTTTCTCTCTCCATTAATCACACCCGAAATTGACAGTATCTTTCCAATGAAAAAAGGCCCGGGAGAACCTGTCTTTATGTGTATAGATACTAAAGATACAAAAAATCAATCCAGATATTACAGATGGTCATATAAAGAAAATTGGGAAGTTATGGCCGAGTTATATGCAAATGCTGGTGTTGATGATTTTGGAAATTTGGTCTATTATGATTTAATATCATCAAATAATACATACTATTGCTGGGGTAGAGATAGTTCGAAAACATTAATATTAGCTTCTTCAGAAAAATTATCTTCTAATATTATTTCGCAAAAGCGGCTAGTCGAAATACCCTGCGATAATGATAAGTTATCTGTTTTATACCATATTTCCGTTGAACAAATGCTGATTAGAAAAGAAGCATACGATTATTTTCAAAATCTACAAAAAAACGTCGAACAAACAGGTAGTATTTTCTCACCCGTACCTTCGGAAATGAAAGGAAATATAGAATGTATAACTAATCCGGACCTTCCCGTCATTGGATATATTGAGGTATCAACCAAAACGACAAAAGAATTATTTATTCCTGAAAATAGGGGATTATATGAATCTCCTTCAAAATATTGTTCACGTCATATAACTAGTGATCCTGATTTCGCTTATCCTAATTATGCTTACTATTATGTAGCTTCTGGCTCACCACCAGAATATGCACCTTTTGAATGTGTCGATTGTAGAAGAAAATTTAGAGCATCGAAAAATAAACCAGATTTTTGGCCTAATAACCATTTATAAAAATGAGAAATCTTAGATACTTAATAATGGCCATATTATTATTCCTCGGTTTCTCAGGATGTATTTCAGAATATACACCAAAGGATATTGAAGAAATCAGTGATTTACTCATCGTGGATGGGATAATTACGGATGGTGAATCAATTATTAAGTTGACTCATAGTGTAGGGCTAACACAAGATCTTACTGGAAACGAAACAATAGACCATGCTACTTTATTTGTAGAAATCGACAATGGGGAACGACTAAATGGAGTATTTAAAGGAAAAGGTATTTATATAGTTCCTACAGGAAATTTAAATACAGACGCCAAATACCGACTGAATATCTCCATAGATGGATTGGATTATCAATCAAGCTTCCTCGCGCCTCTTATTACTCCGGAAATCGATAGTATTTCTCCAATGAAAAAAGGGCCTGGTGAGCCTGTCTTTATGTGTGTTAACACTCATGATCCTATGAATCAATCAAAGTATTACAGATGGTCATATAAAGAAATTTGGGAGGTAAAAGCAGAGTTATACGCAAATGCACATATTGAAAATAATATACCAATATTTCATGACCTTACCACATCCAACAACCTTTACTATTGTTGGGGAAGAGATAGTTCGAAAACACTCATTTTAGATACATCTGAAAAGTTATCTGAAAATATCATTTCACAAAAAAAATTAGTTGAAATTCCTTGTAACGACGATAAACTATCTATCCTTTACTATATAAATGTTGAGCAGATTATGGTTAGGAAAGAAGCGTATGATTATTATTCAAACTTGCAAAAGAATATAGAACAGACTGGGAGCATCTTTTCGCCTGTGCCTTCCGAAATGAAAGGGAATATACGATGCCTATCTGATCCTGATCTTCCTGTTATTGGTTATATTGAAGTGGCTACTACTATTACAAAGGATTTGTATGTGCCCGAAAATTGGGGATTATATGAATCTCCCATCCTTAATTGTAACCACCAAATAACAGACGATCCTCTTTTGGCTTATCCCAATTATGCATATTATTTTTATGATACATCCATGAGGCCGGAGCATCAGTATGCTCCATACAAGTGTGTAGATTGTACATTG
>DAMCDT010000165.1:0-8368 GCA_032058265.1 Tannerellaceae bacterium | reverse complement strand
TTCGGAACGGGGTACTATACAATACTTTTTCAATGATATACATGCATCTTACACTTTATTCCGTAAGAGATTGTATATTAATAGGTAATGAGTGGAAGATGTTCTTCCACGTTTGTAAATATACTATCACGCAAAATATACCATTTTTATAAATAATGCAGATCATTTTAAAAATAGCGTGCATAACTTATTTTAGTGACGTACTTCATTCTAAAAAAGTCATTGCTTTTGTTTTCTCCTGTTAACTTGTAAAATATATAATGGGACGCAAGCAAAATAAATTCGGACGTAAGCTATTTAAAACCGGTAGTATCCTGATCAAAATAGTATATCTTGAGTGGAAGAATGAGAAAGCGTGTGGAGGATGATCTTCCACTCCTAAAGCCCCATCAACAAAGCCTTTGGAAGGTGTTGTGGAAGGTGTATGATACTATATGAAAGAACGTTGTAAGAGTGAGTTTATTAAGTCAAAACCACATTTTGCTATGGATATATCCGTGTCTAATTCTTTTACAGGACTGTCTAATAATTTGACACCTCAATTTTAATATTGTTTTTATAATTGGTTGACTTATAAATACTTCTTTTATTTGGCATACCATTTGCTTATTTATTATGTAGAAAAACATATAACGATGAAAAAGAAAATAGTAATAATATCCTTTTTATTGAGCACAGTATTTATTACAAACGCTCAGCAGAAAGTGTGGACTATGGAAGAATGCATGCAATATGCGGTAGATAATAGTCCTTCTGTAAAACAACAACTATATACTGCTGATACTTATAAAGCTGAAGTAGTTTCATCGGTGGCTTCTTTTTTTCCATCATTGAATGTCGGTATTTATGCTGAATATAACTTTGGCCGTGCCGTAGACCCTGAAACAAACACATATACCAATACAACGACGTTTAATAATTACTACCAGGGCCGTGCAAGCCTGCCTCTTTTCAATGGAGGACAATTAGTAAACCAATGGCGGTTGGCTAAATCCAACAGGCAAATGGGTTTGAACGATATCCAGAAAGCAAAAGACGATCTGGCATTGAATACAATGGAAGCTTATGTAAATGTAGTTTATTATCAGGGTACAGTACAATATGCAAGAGAAAAATTAGAAGAGAGCAATCGTATACTATACAAGACACAACGTCAGGAAGAACTCGGATTAATGGGTAAAGCTGATGTGGCACAAATTGAAGCCCAGGTTGCAGCCGACGACTATAACCTTATCCGCCAGGAAAATCTCTATATTACAGCGGCATTGAAATTGAAAGAATATATGAATTTTCCCTATAATGAGGAATTGCGAATTGATACAACAGTTATCGTATCCGACTACTTCCCCTCAATAGAATCAGCCGAAGATATTTTCAATACAGCGAAAGATAATAACCCTACGGCGTTACAAGCGGCTTATGAATTGAAAGCATCACAGTTAAATAATTTGATAGCGAAAGGAAAGTTGTTTCCTTCCATATCCTTAACTGCAGGAGTTAATACCAGTTATTATGAAAATCTGAAAGCTGAAACAGCTCCTACCGCTTTTAGTTCACAATTCAAGAACAACAGAGGGGAATATCTCTCTTTCAGCCTGACTTTTCCTCTTTTCGACAGACTTTCAAGGATTACAGAAATACGTAGAGCCCGCAATAATATGAAGATAGCCCAAGAAAGACAGACTGAGGTGTTGTGGCAATTGCAAGCAGCTATCGAACAATCAGTAACCGACCGCAATGGTTATGCGAAAGAAAGTATCCAGATGGAAAAGAAACTAAGGTCTGATGAAATAGCTTATCAGGTTACACTCCGTAAATTTGAAGAAGGTCTGATGAGTTCGATAGATCTTCAAACAAGTGCCAATACACTGATTGAATCAAAAGCGAATCTTCTGCAAAGGAAATTGATGTATATATTAAAGAGTAAACAAGTAGATTATTACAAAGGTGAGCCTTTAATAAGGAATGATTAAATTAAAAGGTTGGCCTTAGCCAAAGTGATCATTCGACAATAGCATCAACAAAATCGGAAACAAAATAAAAACAAAATACAATGGACATCAAGTTAGAAAAAAAGAAAGGAATACAGAAGAAACATATTCCTTATATAGCAGGAGGAGCCTTATTTCTATTATTGTTAGGTTGGATCATTTTTGGTGATCATTCCTCCACATTGAAAATAGATTCGCGGGGTATCAGTATCGGTATTGCAAAACAAGACCTTTTCAATGACTTTGTTCGTATAGATGGTATTGTACAACCTATTACGGTGGTGCAGCTCAGCTCACTGGAAGGTGGTGTAGTAGAAGAAAAAGTAGTGGAAGAAGGGGCACAGGTAAAAAAAGGAGATGTTATCATCCGTTTATCCAATCCTCAATTGGATTTATCTATTCTGCAATCCGAAGCTTCTTTGACGGAGCAAACAAATATCCTGCGTAATGTACAGATTCAGCTTCAGCAACAAAAACTGAATAACGAAAACGAGAAACTGCAACTGGAATTGGATATGACGCGTACTAACCGGGCTTTCAACCAAAATAAGAAGTTATTTGAGGAGAGTTTAATATCTAAAGAAGAATATTTAAAGGCAAAAGAAGATTATGATCTTGCTGTTAGAAAACACCAGTTAATATCCGAAAGAATCTATCAGGATTCTATCTACCGTTCAGTACAAGTGGATCAAATGGAAGACGGACTGGCCAGTATGCAGGAAAATCTACGCCTTGTACGTCAACGTAAAGAAAACCTCAATGTCCGCTCTCAAATCAACGGGGAACTGGGGCTCTTAGATGTGGTATTGGGACAGAACATATCTGCAGGACAAAAGATCGGACAGGTGAACGATCTATCCGATTATAAGATCGAGTCAATGATTGATGAGCATTATATCGACCGTGTCCGTACCGGCCTGAATGCGACTTTCGAACGCCAAGGGTCAAGCTATGGTTTAATTGTAAGGAAAGTATTTCCCGAAGTTCGCGAAGGTAGATTCCGTACTGAATTTAACTTTACGGGCGAACGCCCCGACAATATTCGTAGCGGGCAAACGTATTATATTAACCTCGAACTGGGACAACCTACCGAGGGAATTATTATTCCGAAAGGAACCTTCTTCCAAAGTACAGGTGGTAGCTGGATATTTGTTCTTGATCCTGACGGCAAGAAAGCACATCGCCGGAGTATCCGTATCGGGCGCCAAAATCCACAGTACTACGAAGTGCTGGAAGGTTTGGAAGCAGGAGAAAAGGTAATTGTATCAAGCTACGAAAGTTATAAAGACAATCAGGTACTTATTTTAGAATAGGTGGCAGGTGATAAGTGGCAGTTGGTAATTTCTGCCGCTTGTCAATTATCTTTTGTATTGTAAACTATCATCTCAAATTTAAAAGCTATGGGAAATTTTAAAATGCTGTTTCGTTCCTTTTTTAAGAAAGGGAAAAACAATCTGATCAGAATAATATCATTAAGTATAGGGCTTGCTTTAGGCTTGGTACTGATTGCACGGGTTTATTTTGAGCAGTCGTATAATGAGTTCTTTCCGGATAAAGAAAGGATATACCAGGTTATTTCCAATTACTCGACAACGGAAGGCAGTAAAGCATATTCCCAGACTCCCGGAGCTGTCGCTGTTGGAATGAAAACC
Source organism: Tannerellaceae bacterium (assembly GCA_032058265.1). Lineage (GTDB taxonomy): Bacteria > Bacteroidota > Bacteroidia > Bacteroidales > Tannerellaceae > DFXE01. Next base: position 4,725 of record DAMCDT010000165.1, on the reverse strand, counting down.
GAATTGCCTGAAGTGGAAGTGGCTACTCGTTATACCTGGTTAGCATTCGAAGCAGTTATGGTTACGCCTGACAAAAAAAAATACAACGGCAATATAATACTCGGAGACTCTTGCCTGTTTGATATATTCCCCCGGCCTGTTTTAGCAGGTGATGTAAAACAAGTGCTATCACGCCCGATGTATGTAATGATATCCCGTACCATCGCAGAGAACATAGGTGGAATCAACCAGGCCGTAGGGAAGACGTTTGTTTTTGATAGCCGTCCCGGAAAAACATTAACTATCGGAGGCGTTTTCGAAGATATACCCAAAAACTCCCATTTACAGTATGATGTGATCGTATCCATGGCTTCCATCGATCAATTTATGTGGGATGGTTCGATGAACTGGGTGGGTAACGACAGATATGTATCTTATGTGAAACTACTGCCGGGAGTAAATCCTGACGTTCTTGTACCGGGGCTTGATCAGTTGAAAGAGAAGTATCTGCCACTTGAAGAATTGAAAAAATCAGGAGTCGGCATAGACTGGGATTTCAAACCTTTGTTGGAAATACACGTTGGAGATGAAGAAACAAAGCGTATGATGCTCATATTATCACTTTTAGCTGTTGCCTTATTATTTACGGCGGTGATGAATTATGTATTAATCGTTATATCCTCACTAGTGAACCGTTCAAAAGAAATGGCTGTAAATAAATGCTACGGAGCATCAGAAAGAGATATTTATTTCAGGATGTTTACCGAAACATTTCTTGATTTAGTGATATCAATATTCTTATCCGTTCTGCTGATTTTCGTTTTCAGGGGAACGATCTTATCATTATTAGGTACCACGGTCAGTGACTTGTTTACCTTTAAAAGTATATTGCTGCTTATAGGCGTTTGTATATTTGTATTTCTTATTGCGGCGTTTGTTCCCGGATATTTATATGCCCGGATACCAGTAGCCGTTGCTTTCCGTAATTTCACGAAAAGTAAACGTTATTGGAAACTCGGATTATTGTTTTTCCAGTTCATTGCAGCTAGCCTTTTCGTAACACTTCTCGTCATCATAGGCCGTCAATACGACTTCATGTTGAACAAGAATCCCGGTTATAATTATGAAAACCTTGCTTATTGCAGTCTCACCGGTGTGGATGCAGGGTTACGGCAGAAAGCGATCGATGAAACGCTTAGGTTGGCGGAAGTTTCAGAAGTCACAACAGCAAGCACCTTATATTTCCAGTATGCTTCAGGAAATAATATATATCTTCCGAATGATGACCGGGAATTATTCAATATTGCGGATTTATATTCCGTAGGAAACGGATACCTGAAACAAATGGAGATTCCGATCCTGCAAGGCCGTTCATTTCAGGAAAATACATCTTCTTCCCGCGAAGTGATGGTAAGCCAAAGTTTTATTGAAAAGATAATGAAGTTTGTCGATTGGCCGGACGGCGTTGTCGGAAAAAGTATCATTATAACGGAACACAGCCAGGGCGGTAATGATCCGTTTACTATATGTGGGGTGTATGAAGACATACAGATAGGTATTATCGGCAGGCAGGACTTACGGGCCTCCGTTATGTTTTACAGTGATAAGCCCTCATCATACTTATTGATAAAATTCCATAAGCAAACAGCGGAAGATATGCAAAAGGTTTCCGATATGTTGACTAAATTACTGCCCGATAAAAATATCGTTGTAAATTCTTACGCAACAGAAATGAGAAACCAGTACAGCGACTCGGAAAGGTTTCGCAATTCAGTATTAGTCGGTGGTATAGTAACCTTGCTTATCTGTTTGATAGGCTTGATAGGATATACCAATGATGAGATAAATCGCCGCCGTAAGGAAACAGCTATCCGTAAGGTAAACGGGGCGACTACGTTCGATATCCTGCGCTTGTTCCTTGTAGATGTAAGCTGGATGGCCATTCCCGCGATAACTTTAGGGTGTATGATCGCTTATTTCATAGCTAATACATGGCTTGAGAAGTTTGCCGATAAAGCAGAACTTACCATACTGCTTTTTGTTGGTTGCGCGCTGGCCGTGTTGTTGATTATTCTTACAGTCGTAATGATCAACTGTTACAGGGCAGCCAATGAGAATCCCGCTGAAATTGTGAAGAGTGAATAAATAATGATTAACGATTAATCATTCGCACAGGAGACAAATAAAGAAGAATAAAATATAACATTTCGTTGAACACATATCAAAGGTTATTATATAGTAAAGAATTAACCGAAACTTATCCTGCCTATGAGGGTGTGATATTTTTAATGTCAAATAATTATACACAAATGTCAAAATAATGGACAGCAATAGAAAGTGCAATTTTTTTTATCATGTTGTTATATAGTGCTTTATTCACTATGGCATAGTATTTGATTTTCAAATCATATATAAAAATGAATTTTGAACGATGAAACAACTGAATTATACATTTCGCTATTTGCTTCGTGGGAAAGGGAGCAATTCAATAAAGATCATATCGCTTACGTTAGGCCTGGTGGTGGGAATTGTTTTATTTTCGCAAGTAGCCTTCGAGATGTCTTATGATAATTTCTATCCCGATAAAGAGAGGATATACCAATTGAACGTTAAATGGGATATTAAAAACGCAGGGACTTCTGAAGGTGCCGTGATAAATGCTCCGTTTGCTCCTACAATGTATCAGGAGTTTGACGAAGTTATTGCCGGAACCACCATAAATAATTGGACAGAGACCATTCCTTTTAAAATAGGAGAGAAGAAGATTAACGGTGACTTGCTTATGGTCGACTCTATGTTCATTAAAACATTTGGTTATAATGTATTGGCTGGTAACACAACTTCCTTAGGACCCTTAACTGTATTAGTATCTGAATCATTCACCAAAAAAGTATTTGGAAATGAAGATCCCTTAGGGAAATCATTGCAGATGTCTTCTGAAAATAGTTTGACAGTTGGAGGTGTTTTTGCGGATGTCCCAAAAAATTCTCATTTACAATTTGATATAATTTATATTGTGGATAATGCTGACCGGGCCGGATGGCAGAATGGAGACAGATACCGTGGCTACATCAAACTAGCTCCCGGTGTGGATTATAAAACAGTAGAGGCTAAAATACCCGATATGATGAGAAGACATTATGATGTTGAAGCTGAAATACAAAAAGGAACCGTCCGGACTTTTTACCTTAAACCGGTAACAGAAGTACATACTAAAGATCCTGCCGTAAAAAGAACCAGCCTTATTTTAAGTTTATTGGCATTCTCCCTTTTATTTGCCGCAGCTATGAATTATGTGTTAATCTCTATTTCATCTCTTGCGAAACGTGCTAAAACGGTAGGAATACAGAAGTGCAACGGAGCATCGAATAGAAGTGTTTTCTCCATGTTTATGTATGAGACGGGAATTTTACTATTTGTTTCATTGGTACTGGCTTTCCTGATTATCTTTGCCTTTAGGGGACAAATTGAAGTTCTAATCAAAACAGAATTATCATCAATATTTTCCCTGCAAAACCTTTGGGTAATTGCAGTTATATTGATAGCCTTATTATTCACTACCGGATTTATACCTGCGAGGATATTTTCATCCATCCCGGTAACCAAAATATTCCATACCTATACGGATAGTAAAAAGCAATGGAAGAAAGGACTCCTTTTTGCACAGTTTGCCGGGATTACGTTTATGCTGACGTTGTTGGTTATTATTATATACCAGTATCAAATGGTAATTAATAAAGATATGGGCTACATCACAGAAAATGTACTCGTCTCGGAGAATACCTGGGGAATGAATGAGGAGCAACTTAAAACTGCAAAAGCCGAATTTGAACGCTTGCCTGAAGTGGCGGCTATTACAATTTCTTCAGGCATACCTGCCTATGGATTAGGTGGAAGCCCGGTAATCAATACCCAAACAAAAGAAGATCTTTTCACCGGACGGTTTATGACTGCTGATAATGACTATTTCAAAGTATTCGGACTCCAACTCGTAAATGGTCGAGATTTTATGGAAAATTCCGGCAATTCAAATGAAATAATTGTAAATGAAACGTTCGTTCGTTTATTGAATGTACCCGATCCTATCGGGCATAAAGTTGAATACCTGAAGAAAGAGCGGATTATATGTGGCGTAGTTAAGGACTATCAGACACAATCATTCCATAGCGATATTTTTCCTGTTGTTATCGTGCCGTCGTTTTCAGAGAATCAATACGGATATCCGGGTCTAATAACAATGCGGCTGAATGTACCCCTTACTTCCGCACGCCTGGAGGAAGTCTCAAAAAGGCTTAAAGAACTGTCACACTATGAAGAATCCGCTTTTATTTCTTATAGTAATATGTTTTATGAACAAGCATACGGTGAAGCCCGCTTATTCCGCAACTCTGTCATGATAGCTGCCCTTATTATGTTAGTAATTGCTTTATTGGGTTTGTTTGGTTTTGTGGAAGATGAAGTAAGCAGGAGGCAAAAAGAAATCGCTATACGTAAAGTGAACGGAGCGCGGGCTAAGGACATTTTAGCTTTATTATCGAAAGGGATTTCTTACATAGCTATACCCGCCATTATCATTGGAATTATCTTTTCATACCTAGTCGGTGCAGAATGGTTGACGCAGTTTGTCGTAAAGATACCTTTGAATTTTATTCTGTTTACATTAAGTGGATTATCTATACTTGCCATATTGATGTTTAGCGTAGTTACCCGCTCATGGGCGATTGCCCACGATAATCCAGTGAATAG
>DAMCDT010000164.1:6534-8452 GCA_032058265.1 Tannerellaceae bacterium | reverse complement strand
CAGCAACGTATGGGGAATCATCTTAAAAGAATGGAAAGGCTCCGGACGAAAAACAGTTTTAGTATTGATAGCCGGAATGTGTATATTGATCTTTTCATTGGCCTTCCCGAGTTTATGAAAAATAACGTTCGTCAGATGCCGGAATGACGTACGACACTTTGAAAAGAACGTACATTATTATCTGAAATCCGGCTTATCATTTTACAATACCGGCTATAAGACATACTACTATAAAGAAATTAAGTAAGAAATGAGTATCAGGAATAATAACAAACTGATGGAGGAGATAAACCGTATTGCTGAGGTAGCGGGTTATCTTTGGACGAAAGGATGGGCGGAAAGGAACGGAGGAAATATATCTGTTAACCTTACCGGGTATTGCAGTGAAGAAGAAAGAAAGTTACCGCCGTTGATACCATCCCTTCCGTTACACGAACCAATGACGGAAATAGCAGGACATATTTTTTATCTTACGGGTACGGGCAGGCGGATGCGTTACGTTGCCAAAGAACCTTTGGCGCACGGTTCTATCATACGTATCTCACCGGACGGTTTATCTTATGACATTGTAGCGGAACAACCCATTGCTCCCACGTCGGAATTACCTTCACATTTATTGATGCATAACTATTTACTTTCTATCGGAAAGAACAATAAAGTAGTGCTTCATACGCATCCTACCGACCTGATAGGTATGACACATTGCAAACCGTTCATGCAATCGGAGAGAATCACGCGGTTGTTATGGAGCATGATACCCGAATGCCGGATCGTTGTACCCGGTGGCATTGGCATTGTTCCTTATGAAATACCGGGATCGATCGAACTGGCTCGTGCTACGATCAAATTGCTTGATAAACATGATATAGTATTCTGGGAAAAACATGGTATACTGGCTGTTGGAGAGGATATTATCGAGTGTTTTGATGCTATCGATACCTTAAGCAAATCAGCGCAGATCTATTTCAGCGCCCGTATGGCAGGATATGAACCCGAAGGCATGACTGATAAACAATTGGATGATCTGGTTCCTGTCTTTAACCTGTAAGCTATCAAGTATGAAGAATCATTTGTGTGTGTGCTTTGTTAGTCTGCTGTTTTTATTATTACCACAGGCCATTTTATCCCAGCAACGGGATAACAGGGTGAGGGAATATCTTCCTCCGGTCAGGATACTTTGGCAACAAGGTGATACATTAGTTAAAGATGTTAATAATCTTTTACTTCCCGGAAACGGACAATCCGATCTGGCCAATCAACATATTTGCGTGCTTAAAAGTACAGAAACGGAATTTCCGGCTATATTACTTGACTTCGGGAAGGAGTTACAAGGAGGTTTGCAGATCGTTACCGGATTCTCTTCTACCCAACATCCTATTCAGGTACGCATACGGTTTGGCGAATCGGCAAGCGAAGCTATGAGCGATATCAGTCATAAAGGAGCGACGAACGACCATGCGATGCGTGATTTTATGATAAGCCTTCCGTGGCTTGGCGTACAGGAAATCGGTAATTCAGGATTCCGGTTTGCAAGGATCGACCTTATAACTAAATCAACCGAATTACATCTGAAAGAAGTACGGGCGATCTCTTCTTACATGGATATACCATACAAAGGTTCGTTCAGGTGCAACGACGAACGGTTGAATAAGATTTGGCAGACCGGAGCGTATACAGTACATCTGAATATGCAGGAATATCTTTGGGACGGTATCAAACGCGACCGCTTGGTTTGGATCGGTGATCTGCATCCGGAGGTTATGACAGTCAACAGTGTGTTCGGCTATACCGATGTAGTTCCTAAAAGCCTCGATTTGATCCGGGATATAACACCTTTGCCACAATGGATGAACGGAATCAGTTCTTATTCTATCTGGTGGATACTTATTCATCGTGACTGGTATTATTATCAGGGTAG
>DAMCDT010000164.1:5326-6524 GCA_032058265.1 Tannerellaceae bacterium | reverse complement strand
AACAAACCTATCTGACAGACCTGTTACGGCATCTTATAAGCAAAACAGATAAAGATGGCAGTGAACAGTTGGATGGAAACAGGTTTTTAGACTGGCCTTCGAGCGACAACAAAGAAGCGATTGACGCAGGTTTGCAGGCATTAATGATTATGGCGTTTAACGCAGGGGAGGAGTTATGTGCCGTATTGGGCGACTTCGACCTGGCTGCCGAATGTAATAAAGCAGCTAAAAAGGCGAAGAAAGCTTCCGAAAAGACGAAGAAAACATTTATAAACTCTGGTAAAGCGGCAGACGCTCCGGGCTCTAAACAGGCTGCTGCATTGATGGCGCTTTCGGGTATGATGTCAGCCGAGGAAGCAGACAGTGATTATCTTTCCGTAAATGTAGCAAAAGGTTTCTCTACCTTTTACGGGTATTATATGCTCCGGGCGATGGCGGAAGCCAATAATCATCAAGGGGCTTTGGAAGTGATCCGTCGTTACTGGGGAGCAATGATTGATTTAGGCGCCACAACCTTTTGGGAAGATTTCAATATGGACTGGTTAACGGATGCCGCGAGGATCGACGAATTGGTTCCTGAAGGCAAAAAAGATATACATGGCGATTATGGGGACCATTGTTATAAAGGTTTCCGCCATAGTTTATGCCATGGATGGGCTTCAGGGCCAACGTCATGGCTCAGCGAGTATGTGTTAGGCGTAAAAGTGGTCGAGCCGGGTTGTAGTAAGGTACGAATTGCTCCGAACTTAGGCGATCTTCAATGGGTGGAAGGAACGTTCCCCACACCGAAAGGGATTATATCCATCCGTCATGAAAAAGCGCCAGATGGTAAAATTATCAGCAATATAAAGGCTCCGCAGGGAGTTGAAATTATCCAATAATCATTATACGATGAAAACAACAGTTACATTATTAGTTTGTGTTCTTTTAATCTTAAACGGATGTAGTGATACAAATAAAACGATAAGTCCGGACAACCTTCGTACGGAATATAGGGTCGATCCGATAGGTATCGATACTCCTTCCCCACGTTTTACATGGAATTATTCCGCGGCAGAGGGAAGTAAATCGACTATTTCGCGCACGGAAATATATATCGGTACCCATCCTGATAAACTTGCCCTCTATCAAGAAAGCATGTCTTTTGAACCACATACCCGTTATTACTGGATGGTTAAAGCATGGGACGACAAGGGAA
>DAMCDT010000164.1:0-5316 GCA_032058265.1 Tannerellaceae bacterium | reverse complement strand
AGACTCCGAAATGGCGACTTTTAAGACAGGAAAAATGAAATCAACCGATTGGAACGGTAAATGGATAACCGATTCGCATGATAAAGAATATGAACCCGCACCGCTTTTCCGTAAGAAAGTCACCTTAAATAAGGACGTAAAAGAAGCAAGGTTGTACATTGCAGCTGCCGGTTATTATGAGATTTTTATCAATGAAGAAGCCATTGGCGAGCATTTCCTGGACCCCGGTTATACGCATTTTGATAAACGTATCCTGTATGTGACGCATGATATTACTGCAATATTGAATAAAGGCGATAACATCATAGCGGCTGTTCTTGGAAACGGTTGGTACAACGAACAGTCTGTTGCTGTATGGAATTTCCATGAAGCCAGTTGGAGGGATCGTCCACGCATGCTCTGTGAATTACGTATTACATACGAGGATGATACCATTGACACTATCATAACCGATGATAGCTGGAAAACGGAAACAGGCCCTTATCTGTATAATAATATTTATAGTGGAGATATATATGATGCACGTTTAGATAAAGGTTGGAAAGAATTGGATTTTGACGATAGCGGTTGGCAGGCGGCTAAAACAGTTGAATCGCCTACTCAGTTGATCGTTGCACAGCAAATGCCGGGTATCGTGATGACAGACTATCTTGAGCCTGTCTCCATGAAAAAGTTTAATGATAAATTATATGTATACACCTTCGCAGAAAATATTGTCGGCCTTTGTGATCTGCATGTAACAGGAAAAGCAGGAACAAAGATAACGATGCGCCACGGTGAGTTGCTAAAAGAAGACGGACGCCTTGAGCAAGGAAATATAGATGTTTATTATCATCCGACAAAACCATACGAAACACTTCAGACGGATATCTTCTACCTGGGAGAAAGTGGCGTTACTCAAATTTATACGCCATCGTTCTCGTATCATGGTTTCCAGTACGTGGAAATTGAAAGTTCTGAGCCGATTGAATTAACGGAGAGCAGCCTTTATGCCTGTGTTTTGCGTACGGGTATTGAAGAAGTGGGATACTTTAGCTGTTCGGACCAGATGCTTACGGATCTGTGGGAAGCAACGATGCGGTCTTATCGGGGAAATGTCCACAGTATACCGACGGATTGTCCGCAAAGGGAGAAGAACGGTTGGACAGCCGATGCCCATGTTGCCATCGATTTAGCCTTATTAGGTTATGACGGGATCACCTTCTATGAGAAATGGATGAATGATTTCATTGACAACCAACGCGATGCAGGCGACATTAGCGGTATTATCCCTTCCGCAGGTTGGGGCTTCGGGGAATGGCCCGGACCGGTATGGGATGCTGCCATGTTTATCATTCCTAATGCTTTGTATAACTATTATGAGGATACACGTTGTATCGAAAACCTTTATCCGACGATGGAGCGTTACCTGGATTATCTCGCAATAAAAGAAAAAGACGGTTACCTGACATTCGGATTAGGCGATTGGGTATACTGGAACGCGACGACAAATAATGAATATACCTCAACTGCTTATTATTATTATGATAATAAATTAATGGCCCGTTTTGCCAAACTGTTGGGTAAGGATCATACAAAATATGAAAAGAAAGCCGAAGAATTAAAGCGTTTGATCAATACGAAGTTCTTTAATGAGTCGACCAATACGTATGCTGAAGGTACTCAATCAGCTCAGGCAGTAGCTTTATATTTAGGAATAGTGCCGGAAGGAAAAGAACAGGCTGTAGCCGATAAACTGCATGAAGTAGTTGCCGGAAATAATTATTTTCTCGATTTCGGATTATTAGGAAGTAAAACCGTTCCCGCCATGTTAACGAAATATGGTTATATCGATGATGCCATGAAAATGTTACTGAAAACAGAAGCGCCTTCGTGGGGCTATTGGATAAAGACAAAAGGTTATTCCACCTTACCGGAAACGTGGACACTTAGTCAGGAATTCAGGGACGCCTCACTGAATCATGTCTTTCTGGGAGATATTTCAGCATGGATGATGAACCATTTGGCAGGCATCAATTATGACGAAGAGCAACCCGGTTTTCAGAATGTCCTAATCACTCCCCATTTTGTTAAGGATCTCGACTGGGCGGAAGGCGGTTATATATCTAACAAAGGGTATATTTATTCCAAATGGACAAGGGAAGGAAACAAAGTGGCTTTAGAAGTTGAAATTCCGGCCAATTGTACGGCTGATATTATCGTCAACGGATCGAAGAAATCAGTAAATTCAGGTATTCACACATTTACCTATAATGAATAAATCTATGTAAAAGATAATAGATTATGAAAAAACTACTTTTATTATTTACCATTATTTTAATGGCACATCCAGGCCATGCTTCCGACTGGAAAGGACAATGGATCAATACGGAACGCTGTCAAAGTGCGACAAACACATGGTTGATCTACCGGAAGACGGCAGATATTCAGGAAATTCCCGCTGTCCTGAAAGCCCGTATAGCTGTTGATTCGAAATACTGGCTTTGGATAAATGACCAAATGGTGGTATTTGAAGGAGGGTTGAAGCGCGGCCCTTCTCCAAAGGATACGTATTACGATGTGGTTGACGTAGCGCCCTATCTTCAGTCAGGTACTAATGTTATTGCCGTATTGGTATGGCATTTCGGAAAAGATGGCTTTAGCCATGTCAATAGCGGGAAAGCTGCTTTACTTTTTGATGCGCAAGGTGAAGGTATTGAGATCGTCTCGGATGATAGTTGGCAGTGCGCTTTATACAATGCTTATCAAAACACGGAAGCTCCGTTTCCGAATTTCCGTTTATCAGAGAGCAATATCCGTTTTGATGCACGCTTAATGATTGATAATTGGAATAAAAAATCATTTACGGGAGGGCTTCCTTCTGCCATTCCGATAGCCAAAGCTAATGAAACGCCTTTCGGCAAACTGATCGAACGCCCTATTCCGCAATGGAAAGACAGCGGTTTGCTCTCTTATGTGAATGTCAGGAAATCAGCGGATGGTGATACACTTTACTGCAAATTACCTTATAATTGCCAGGTTACGCCTTACCTCAAAGTTGAAGCTAAAGCGGGACAAACGATACATATACTCACTGATAATTACGAAGGAGGCAGTGAAATGAATGTCCGTGCCGAATACATTACCCGTGATGGCGTACAGGAGTATGAAAGTTACGGGTGGATGAACGGACATGAGGTATGGTATATTATTCCTGATGGCATAAAAGTCGAAGAAGTCAAGTACAGGGAAACCGGATACAACGCGGACTTTTCCGGTTCTTTCAGTTGCAATGATCCGTTTTATACAGAACTATGGAAACGCTCGGCGCGTACTTTATATGTAACTATGCGTGATAATTATATGGATTGTCCCGATAGAGAACGTGCACAATGGTGGGGCGATGAGGTAAACGAATTAGGCGAAACCTTTTATGCGCTATCGCCATCCAGTCATAAACTGGCAATCAAAGGAATTTATGAACTGATGAACTGGCAGCGGGATAATGGTACGCTTTACTCTCCAATACCTTCGGGCAACTGGCATAAGGAATTACCTCTGCAAATGTTAGCATCCGTTGGCTGGTATGGCTTTTACACCCAATATTATTACAGCGCCGATAGCAGCTTTGTTCCCGTCATATACGACCGTTTGCATCATTACTTACACAATGTATGGCAAACGGATAAAAGCGGATTGGTGATCGAACGGGCGGGTGACTGGAACTGGGGAGATTGGGGCGAGCATGTTGATATAGGTGTATTAACTAACTGCTGGTACTATCTGGCTTTAAAAGCAGAAAAGGCCTTTGCTATCCAGTTAGGTAAACATCAAGACGCTGAAAAAATAACACAAATGATGGGAACAATTGAGAAGTGTTTTGATACCAAATTCTGGACAGGTTCGGCTTATCGGGCTCCCGGATATAAAGGAGAAACGGATGATCGTTCACAGGCAATGGCTATTCTTTCAGGATTAGCCTCCAAAGATAAATATCCGGCGCTGTTAAAGGTGCTGAAGAAGGAGTATCACGCCAGCCCTTATATGGAGAAATATGTATTGGAAGCCCTCTTTCACATAAACCAACCCGAATTTGCCTTACTACGTATGAAAGAACGTTACACAAAGATGATGGCTTATCCTTATACTACATTGTTTGAAGGCTGGGGAATAGGTGCGGAAGGTTTTGGCGGAGGTACGATCAACCATGCATGGAGTGGGGGACCTCTTACCTTATTAAGCCAGAAAGTCTGCGGAATCGAACCGACATCCCCCGGTTTTAAAACCTTCAAAGTTAAACCACAGATGGGATCATTGACAGAAGCAGATGCAACAGTAGATACAATCTATGGAAAAATAATCGTAAGCATCCGTAAAGCAGGAAACAAATTGAATGTTCAAATGACAGTTCCACAAGGTTTAAGTGCAGAGGTCATATCTCCAAAAGGAAAGAAATATGAGGTAGGCTCGGGCGAACACACCCTGAAATTATAAAATCTTTGAATTAACTATTTATATTCTTACTAATAACTATACCGATAACTTTTATATTAAAATGAAAAGACTGTTTATAATATGGATTGCATGTATCTGTGTTATCACAATGCAAGCACAGGAAGCCATGCATGATTACAATATTTTATTAACGGGAGCCTCCTTTGCTTCTCCTAATAATAAATGGTTTGAACTGGGATGCAAAGCACTAAATGCAAAGGCTATTAACAGGGCTATTGGCGCTGAGGCAATTGCTAATACGGCCAACAGAATGATAGACGGAACATTATATTCAGATGAAGAACTGGAGTCGTTAGATGCTTTTGTGATCATGCAGGTACATAATAAAGACGTTTTCGATGAAGCCAATTTATTGGATAACTATACTGATTATCCAACTCCATTCGACAGAAGTAATTACGCGGCAGCCTTTGATTACGTGATCAAACGTTATACCTGCGATTGTTATAATTTACGCAACGATCCGGATTCCAGATACTACGGCAGTAAATCGGGTAAACCGGCTGTTATCGTTCTATGTACTGATTGGCATGATGCCAGGGAAATATACAATACTTCCGTTCGTAAACTCGCTGATAAATGGGGATTACCACTTATCGAATTCGATAAGAATATCGGCTTCTCAAAGAACGCAAACCATCCGGTAACAAAAGAACCGTATAATTTATTATATTCAAATGATACACAGATTATTAATGGTGTAAAGTACGGTTGGCATCCTATTGATGGAGAAGAATCATTTATCCAACAAAAGATGGCTACTATATATGTAGATGCTATGAGAAAGATATTGCCCCTACCAAAAAACTAAGGCGACATAAA
>DAMCDT010000163.1:0-8530 GCA_032058265.1 Tannerellaceae bacterium | reverse complement strand
AAGACACGACACACAAACGATAGCTGCGAAAAGTATTTGGGGTAATCCGTCTTTTTTAAGTCCGTGTACAAACTGAGGACCGACACTATATCCTACGGCAAAAAGAAATATTAGAAAAAATGTTGATTTAACTGTGGGCGATATCGTAATGCCTAATTGCCCGACTAACACTCCCATTAATAAAACGCCTGTTACAGAACCTAACCCAAAACCTTTAATTTTAATCTGGCCTATTGCAAAGCCCAATGCAAGTGTGAGGAATATTGCTAATTCAGGAGCATTTTGCATTGTCTTTATTATCCATTCCATATAACCTTACTTTTCGGTTTAATTATTTTATTTAATATTATATTATTAACAATGAATAAGGGGTATTGTTTGAAAGAATATCTAAATTGTCTATTTTTGTCTACTATGAAGAATAGAGTAAAATCCTGTTGTTAATTAAATAGCTCTATCGTTAATGATAACAGATTCTTATGAGTAAAGCATTTCCTACTAAAAAAGAACTATCCGTTTTTTATAAGCAATGGGCATTCGGACTAAGTATATCCGGCCTTGTTGTGTGGTTACTTACCTATTATTTCAGATATATGTTTATATATGGATTCCTTTGCCCGATAGTTCTTCTTGTGGCTATCCGCTACTCTTATCAATCGATCCGGCATGAAAGTTCACTTTTAAGTTATCTGCTGTTGATATTTTCTATTTTGTGTTTTTCTTTGAGTCTGGTTCCATGGTTTTTACCGGTAGCGCGTTAATTCAATGGTAGGGCTAGCTTTTTTAGTTTTGGTATTTTAATTAATAGATGGAGGTATGGCAAAAAATAAAAAAAGGAGATCAGGAATAAAAAAGAAGAGGAAAACAGATATTCTGACATCACTTAAACGTGGTTTTATAAAATTATCTATTTATGTTACCTCTTTTATCGGGCTCCTGTTTTTATTTGATTGTTTTTATCCATTAACTAAAAAACAGGATAGTGAAATACCAGAGGAAATCCTCAATTCACATCCTGAGATCCCTATCCTTCAAAAGAAACGTAAAGAACAGATCATATACCATGAAGGGTTTACCCTTTCTTATAATTCTGATTATAGGATATCGAACTGGGTAGCTTATGAATTAACTGCGGATGAAGTGAAAACCAAAGCTGCAGAACGGGCGTCTAAATTTATTCCCGACCCTAAAGTAAAAGGAGCAACAGCTGTAGACAGTGATTACAGAGGATCAGGATATGACCGCGGACATCTTGCCCCGGCGGGTGATATGAGGTGGTCGCATGAATCGATGCAAGCATCCTTTTATTTCAGTAATATATGTCCACAGGACAGGGGATTGAATGCAGGCGTTTGGAACGATCTGGAAAAACAATGCAGAAGATGGGCTACGAGATATGGTTCTTTGTTAATAGTGACAGGCCCTGTAATTGAAGATGAAATGGAAAGGCTAGGTAAGAATAGGGTAGGGATACCACGGTACTTTTATAGAGTGCTATGCGATACTTCAGGAAAGAAGCCGAAAAGCATAGGCTTTTTGTTCGAAAACAGGGATTATAAAAATACTTCTATCAAATCAATGGCTATACCTGTCGATAGTGTCGAGAAGGTGTCGGGGATTGATTTTTTTCCTTCTTTCCCTCTAGAGGTACAAAATGAAATGGAATCTACTGTAGATTTACTACATTGGTTCTTTTGGAAAAATGCTAATTAAAGACTTTTTTACGAAAAGATAGATAATAATACAATCCTTATAGTGGTCTCTTTTTATCATATTTGTATAATGAGGAGGTTGATCTTACAATCTGAATTCATTTCTCTATATATTGCTAATAAATTGTTAGAATGTATGAAAGCATTCTAAGCTGTGAAATGTTAAAAAGAGAAATAAGCTGCAAATAAATTAAGATAACATTAAAAATGTGTTGTAAAATATCTTTTTTTATTTGTTCAGTATTTTTAATTCAATCATATTTGCATTCAGATAACCTAAACAATCTTTTTGCCTTAAAGACTAATACCTATTAAAACCTATAAAGAGGAACTTTGAGAAAAGTTCCTCTTTATGATTTGTATCGGTTCATAAATCTATTACATTATTTAACCCCAAATGGGTAAAATTGAATAACTGTAAGTACAAACTACGGTGAAGAGTAAAATAAACGCACAAAAACCCTTAAGGGTTAGACTCGGGGTTTACTGTGTTATCATTGTAATTACAAAAGATGTTCTCAATCACATTTAGAAATGACCGGCGTCATTTTCCAGGTTCTATATCGTTATTTTAAAACTTTGTTTTCAAGCCGAGAGTGGAAGGATTTTTATTTGAGTGGAAGATAATCTTCCACTCCTTTTTGGTTTCTCAATAGTTAGTTACATTCAAAAGTGAAAGGTGATAGATACTTTCGAAATAATATTATAGAGAAGGTTTAGAAGTATTATATATTTGAAATAAGATCAAAATTGGTGATATAATTTTTTTTAATAAAATTATATCATATAAATTTGTTAATACTACATGAACTGCACCTAGAAAGTTGGACATAAAACGAGATTATTATGTCAGAGAAACGCAGGAGGTATAAAAAGCTTATCATTTTACATGATAGGCTTTTTTAGTGCTAGAGTAACAAAATGTTATCTTATTTATGATCAAACTTATATTTTCTGGTTTAATAACCGGTTTCTTCTATTTTAGAAGTGATCTTGCTAATGGCTTCGCTAAGTTCTTCTTCCGGTGGTATTACATTAAAGTTTTCCCAGAAGTCTTCATCGTAGGTAAAATTGGTATCCGAGAATATAGTTCTTGTCCGTAATACTTCATTTCGGGTAAACCGGCTGACATCTTGCGTTTCAATCTTTGCCGTTACCATTTCAAACCATGTATGTACAGTAGAGCTAAACAATTTTTTCTTCATTTTTACTTTGAAATGTAAATCACCACGAACATGGTTAATATAGTAAAAGCCATTCCAATATTTATATGATACCGTATAGGTAACCTTATGAGGTTTTATATTTATATTCCTGCTTTTTTTCTCTACCAAAAGGCTTGCTGCTTTTTCAACATATCTGGGATTTATTTCAAAGCGGGCAGATATAAGGGCGTCGTTCTTATTATCTATATATAGTTCTCCCTGGTATAATGGTTCCTTTAAGTACTTCTTCTGTTCAAAGTGAATTACATTAGCCAGACGGTTATCTACCACCGCAATAGCTGTATGCCGGAAGTCATAATGTTCGATAAACTCATCAGAGAGAAATTCCGGTAAGTTCTTGACAATATCCAACATTAAACTGGCATTTATCCCCGACTTCATTTTGGTTACCAGGGTATCTCTTTCATCCTCATTGGTGATACGGCGCATTTTAAGCATTTTAACCTGGTCGGTTAAAGGCGGACTGTCAAAAGGTGTTTTATAAATTTTGAAAATAGCTTCAGTCAGATTTACAAAACCTTTTTTTCGCTCTACTCCTTCGCGATAGAAAGTTGTCAGATATACAGGTTGATCCGGATAATTCAGATCCCTTTTATTTAACATATCCTGAATCAGGCGTCGAGGGTTTACCAGGCGGACAACAATTTCCTGTATGGAAATTACTTTAGGTTCCAGTGAAAGCGTGTTGGCTCTTCCCGTTAGATTAGAAAAATCAAAAGATTGGGTTATATAGCCTATATGAGAAAATTGGATAGTTGAATATTTCAGCGAGTCGGGAATACGCAGGCGGAAATCACCGTTTTGATTGGTTATAGTACCGATGGCGTCAGTCGGAATACCCACCGATGCAAAAGGTATTGGTTCTCTTGTAAAATGATCTACGAGCGTACCTTCAATGGTAACAAAAAGTGGTACCGTATCTTTTTTAATTGGTTTTGGCTCCACAATTGTTTTTTTCTCATCCGGTAACCGGATCAATATATGATTTCCGATCATTCGTAGAATCAAATGGCGGTTTCCGGTGATAGTATAGATTGCTTCCCGTATGGTATAATTACCTTTCTTTATGTTAACTATCTGTTCATTATTCAATACATCGCTATCATATATGAAAAGATAATCAGTGCGTTCGGTAATTATCTCCAATAATTCATAGATCGTTCCCTTAGATTTGGGTAGTTGTATTTTGCGGTTAAAGACATCTTCATTATCTGCCTGTATAGGTTGGCTCATGATGAGCAATAACCATATTATGCTGTATACAGACAGATATGAAGTTCTTTGTTTCATTAAACATGATATTAAGGCTCGGAAATCAATAATACATTATTCTCTTTTACACATTTTAAATTGAACGCTACACAAATCAGTTCGGCAATAGTTTCAGGGGAGTCATTCGCAAAAGTAACTGTTAATTGCCGGTTTTCCAATGATGGGGCAGCCTGAAGCGTTATTCCTGATGATTTCCTGTTAATGACCCGCAAAATATTTGAGAGTTTTTCATCCTTAAACCGTACACGTTCTGTGAACCGGTTAAATAAGTTTATATTATCTGCGGATACAAGTTGTAGCTTCCCCGATTCAAGGGAAACCGTTTCACCGGCTTTTACATGAAGGCTTTCCCCACTCTTCTTATAAGTTACTTTTACTTCGCCCCGCTGAACAGATAGTTCGAATGGGATATAATCGGTACTTTGTACATTAAAAGCTGTTCCGATCACCTCTATACGTATTTTATCCGTGTCGATAAGGAAAGGCCGGCTCCTATTTCCTGTTACATCGAATAAAGCGTTCCCATTCAGGACAACCTCCCGTTTTTTTTCCGCAAAATGTTCCGGATACTGTAACCGGGTATTATCTGCTAAGTAAACAATCGAGCCGTCTTCTAAAGTAGTTACTAATGTGACAGCTCCTTTTTCGTTATGTAAGGTCAGCAGCTTTGAGTTCACATCCATATTCCTATTTCTTAAAGTCAGGAATACTGCTGTACTGATAACACATACTAAAGCAACGGCGGCTGCCCATCTAATCACAGACAGGCGCAGCAGCCTTTGAGATTTTTCAATCTCTCTTTCGTGAACTAAACTATCTTGTTGCAGGCGCGCATACAATGCGCTCCACGCCTGATCAGTATTAACCTTATTGTTTTCTTTTTGAATCATGCTATACGAGTATAATTCTCAATTTCTTTTCGTAGGATTTGAAGTGCTTTCGTCATTTCAGCTTCTACTGTTTTAACGGATAAGGAAAGCTCCGAGGCTATTTCAGCATATTTCTTTCCTTCAAACCGGTGCATCTTGAAAATGCGTAAACGGCGTTGAGGTAAGGTATTAAGCGTACGATTGATAAGATCCTCCAATTCCTGATATTCCAGATGATCATGCGGATTAGAAGGTTTTTGATCATTTGTACGCGATAAGACTGTTTCGCGATATCTTTGCTTTACTTCCTGATGTTCGCAGTATTGAAGGGACCGGTTACGGGTTGCTCCATACAAATAACTCTTTATTGAATGGAATAATTGTAACTTTTCCCTGTCTTTCCAAAATAAATAGAACAAATCCTGTACAATCTCTTCCGCTATTTCCAATCGGCCGGTTATGCTGACCGCGTACAAGCAAAGAGGCGAATAATAGTGCCTGAAAAGACTTTCAAAGGCTTTGATATCCCCGTTCTTTATTTTCTTAAGTACTAATAAATCGTTCAGCATAACCAATTTCCGAATGTTTTAATTACATCAAATATACTAAAAGAAATTGAGATATTTATTTATGTTGTTTTCTAAGTTTATTTACTGCTGACTCCAACGATTCAGTCGGTTCAATAATGTTATATGCTCCCCAGAAATCATTATCCGCAAAGTCAGATACCTTATCAGATAAAGATTGTGAGGGTTTAAAGGCCAACTTATTCGGAATAGTGGATACATTTTCACTCTGTCCGTCTGTTACTACCATTTCCGAATTGACGGTATATGAGGTAGCAAACAACCGCCGTTTCCAATCGCAGTTGAATTTCACTTCATTACGGATATAACTTAAGTAACTCAAATTATCACGTTGAGTATAGGAAACAAGGAATGAAACATTAACCGGTTTAAAACGTAACCCGAAAGGTTTCTTTTTCAAGATCGCTTGCGTCGCCTTATTACGGTCGTCCATATCCAGATTGAATTCGGCACGTGTAAAGGCCAAACGCTCTTTATCGATATAGAGTTTACCACGATACAAAGCATACGGTAAAATAGCTTGTGGTTCGAAACTAATCACATACTGAGGACGTTCGTCAATCATGACGGATTCTTCCATTTTAAAGGAATAATAATATAATGTTTCTTTATCAAGCAGGATATCCGGATTCTTAACGATATCAACATACACGGATAAATTAGGGCCTCCTAGAAGTTTAACAACCAGCGTGTCGCTTTTACGTTGACTCAATAGAGAACGCCCTTTATATATTTGTACGCGGTCGCGGTTTACACCTTCTGTATAGGGTGTTTTATAGATATCAATTACAGCTTCAGATATATTAATGTAGCGTCTTCCTTTTTGAGCCGTCTCACGATAGAATCCGGTAAGCATACTTGTGTTCGGACTATAATTCTCTGCGATTTTGCCCATCGCCTCTTCTACAATATACCGGGGATCACGCGCACGGACAATAATTTCTTCCAACACATTGGAGTTGGGTGTTAACAGTACTGTATAATCAGATACATCATTACCATTAATAGGAATGGTCGCATTCAAGTAACCTATATGTGATACCTCTACTATCTTCGCATTTACAGAGTTTTTGATCTTTATAGAAAATTCTCCGTCTGAGTTCGTAACCGTTCCGATATTTGTTCCCGGTACGGTAATGTTCACGTACTCCAGTTTCTTTTTATTCTTTTGATCTCTGACAAGTCCGCTGATCGTAAAGAAATCAAAGTCTTCAAAGTTATCTTGTGCATGTAGCGTATTTACACTGAATAACATGCAAAGGATCAAAATAAATCCCATTGTTTGTTTACCTGATGTTTTCATTGTTTTATCCTTTCTTATTATTAATCATTTACCTCGTTGTACTAATAAGATCGTTTAGGATGCAAATACCCTATAAAAAAAAGAATAAAAAATCCTTTCAGGAAATATTACTCCTGAAAGGATTTAAGTGTATGTATTATATGTTATAGGAAATTATTGTATCCCTTCGGTTATGACTTCTTTATTGACCTTCTTGATAAGTCCCTGAAGTACGGCACCAGGTCCTAATTCGATAAAATGATCGGCACCATCAGCAATCATATTCTCAACCGTTTGTGTCCAACGAACCGGTGAAGTTAATTGGGCGATCAGGTTCTGTTTGATAGTTTCAGGATTTGTTTGAGGCTTTGCATCTACATTCTGATAAACAGGGCAAATCGGTTTATTAAATGTAGTACTTTCAATGGCTGCTGCCAATTCTTCACGCGCCGGTTCCATCAATGGAGAATGGAAAGCACCCCCTACTTTTAATTTAAGCGCACGTTTTGCTCCTGCTGATAATAACTTCTCACAAGCCAGATCAATACCCGGAATTGTTCCGGAGATAACTATTTGACCGGGACTGTTATAATTAGCCGGAACAACAATCTCGTCAGTAATGGAGGCACATACTTCTTCAACAATAGCATCCGGTAAACCCAGTATCGCAGCCATAGTTGAAGGAGTGATTTCACAAGCCTTTTGCATGGCCATTGCTCTTTTAGAAACCAAAATCAGTCCGTCCTCAAAAGAAAGAGCTCCCGCTGAAACAAGTGCGGAGAATTCACCTAATGAATGTCCGGCCGTCATATCCGGTTTGAATTGATCACCTAATGTTTTTGCAAGGATAACAGAATGTAAGAAGATTGCGGGTTGTGTTACTTTAGTTTGTCTCAGATCATCATCCGTTCCTTCAAACATCAAATCTGTGATCCCGAATCCAAGGATTTCATTTGCTTTGTCAAATAATTGTTTGGCGAGGGGGTTATTTTCGTAAAGTTCTTTTCCCATTCCAACAAATTGGGCGCCTTGCCCTGGAAATACATAAGCTTTCATATAAATAAATTAAGTTTATATTTGGATCTGTATAAGATTGATTAACTGCTTAAGTCGTAACGAAATGCTTACATTTTAGTATCATTTTTCTAATCTTTTTCTAATTTCAGATTTTTAAGACCGCGCAAAGGTAATAAAAAATGATTTAGTAAGTGTTTTTACTATACAAATTGTATTTTTGCCTCATAAACAAGAATATTAACATTAAAAATTACTTATATCATGAATCATTTATTATTTCTTGGAAATTTAGGAACAGGTGAAATCGTTATCATCGCAATCATTGTTTTATTACTTTTCGGTGGTAAGAAAATACCTGAATTAATGAAAGGCCTTGGTAAAGGTGTCAGAAATTTCAAAGATGGAGTTAAAGGACTCGAAGACGACATTAAACTAGACGATACTGACACTGAAAAGAAATAAGGCAAGATGGAGGAACAACAGAATGAAATGTCGTTCTGGGATCATCTGGAGGATCTTCGTTGGACCATTTTTCGCTCATTAGCTGCCCTTTTTATTTTTATGA
>DAMCDT010000162.1:0-8532 GCA_032058265.1 Tannerellaceae bacterium | reverse complement strand
TAGGGCGAATGCCCTATCCTATTGCTACCGAGGGCTTCGCCCTTATCCAATATATGTAATTATAAAACCGGATAGCCTAAACAGCTCTAATTTTAATCTACTTATTTTAATTATAGTCAAGTACATAGTATACTTACGGTCTAAAATCATTAGCATATAGCAACGCATAGAAGGCCAAAGGCCTAAAATCATTAGCATATAGCAACGCATGGAAGGCCAAAGGCCTGAGAGCATTAGCGTATGGCAACGCCATACGAGAAGAACGAAACCGATAAAAATGAGGGTGAAGCCCTCTGAGCATTGCTCCCGCCCCGAATGGGGATAAACCAAGGGGCGTTGTCCCTCACAAATAGGGCGAATGCCCTATCCTATTGCTATCGAGGGCTTCGCCCTTATCCATATATGGAAACATAATATCTAATAGACTAAATAATTTCTATTTTTATCTATTTATTTTCAACTATAGTCAAGCACATAGAAAACCAAAAGCCTAAAAGCATTAGTATATAGCAACGCATGGAAGGCCAAAGGCCTGAGAGCATTAGCGTATGGCAACGCCATACGAGAAGAACGAAACCGATAAAAATGAGGGTGAAGCCCTCTGAGCATTGCTCCCGCCCCGAATGGGGCTAAACCAAGGGGCGTCGCCCCTCACAAATAGGGCGAATGCCCTATCCTATTGCTACCGAGGGCTTCGCCCTTATCCAATATATATATTTACAAAACCGGATAGCCTAAACAGTCCTAATTTTAATCTATTTATTTTCAACTATAGTCAAGTGCATAGTATGCTTACGATCTGAAAGCATTAGCATGTAGCAACGCATGGAAGGCCAAAGGCCTGAGAGCATTAGCGTATGGCAACGCCATACGAGAAGAACGAAACCGATAAAAATGAGGGTGAAGCCCTCTGAGCATTGCTCCCGCCCCGAATGGGGCTAAACCAAGGGGCGTCGCCCCTCACAAATAGGGCGAATGCCCTATCCTATTGCTACCGAGGGCTTCGCCCTGAAAAATATCTCTGTGTTCCTCTCTCAAATCTGTGTAATCTGTGTGCGGAAATAAATATATCGGTTATCTTTGTTTTTTGTGATGGGATATATATAAACTTTACTATTATGAAAAGAATTAACTGTTCCGGCATATCTTATTTTTTTCCTCGCTTGCGGCTTTTACTTTTGCTTGTTATAATGTCAGTATCAACGGGAGTGGCTCCCTTGCTGTCGCAGACATTCGACAGGTACGGGAATCTCCGCGAATCATACAACGGTGTATGGGTAAACTTAAAAGTAAAAGAGATGACGGAAAAATACGGCTCGTACGGAAGATTTGCCAATCATTGCAATAGTGCCGATAAAATATACCTTTCTTCCATCTATATCGACGGAAGTGAAGTAAATGCTTTCCAGCCGGGGGGAGCCGACTATAATATAGGTACGCTTACCGGTGATACGTTTAATATGTATGTATACCCTGCCGACTTCGACGCTGAAGAGACGTTCCGTATCACGGTGATCAGAAACGACACGATGTATATAAACGGCCTGAACAGGACGGATATCTTTTTCAGGATAAATACTTCGGAAGAATACGGCTCATTCAGCGGCGAGCGATATTTAAAAACATTTTATCAACTCGGGAAAAAATATCTGCTGTATGACCTTCAGCAGGAAACGGAAAAGGAAATACATATAACGCAGAATGATATCCGGGGATGGGAACCTTATCATTATTATTTCAGCATGATAAAGGGAGAAGATTTGCTGGTACTTCAGCAAGAAGAAAAGAAACGGTACTTCTTTATGACGCCTGATAAAGAATTTATCCTCCTCAGTGAAACAGATATCAAACATCCCCATTCTTCGGGGTTATTTATTATCGACAGTACATACCTGCTTATCAGGGAAAAGCCGGAGGGCGGTTATTATCCGGTAGATAAAGACCTGATACCTGAAATATACCGCATAAATATCTTGTTGAACCGTTTTAAACCCGCCTCTTTCCCTGCTAAAGAAAACCTCTACGATAATAAGTATACCGATGGTGAGGCTCTCTACCCTACCGAGATGACCATGCTATATTTCGATGAGATTGAAAAACCCATCCGCTATGCTTTTGCCCGCTACAGCCTGCCTGTTTCCGCTGATTTTGCTTCCTTAGTCGTTACCTGCAAACATGTAAACGATGTGATTACATCTTACCTTATCAATTGTGATAAGGGTAACCTGACGATGATAGATAAATTGGAAATAGCCAATAACAAAACAGATAATCCGTTTATCTCTAAAGAAAGCCTTATTGAAAAAGATAAAGTTGTTGTTTCGTATTTTATTAATAAGGATGGAAAAAAGATTATCTTGAAAACAACTACTTATATTATCGAAACACATGGATATTTTACAGAACAGGAAACGATCTATCATGTCGGGGATGAGTTTTGGGAAGATTTTTACGGAGATATTGATTTGTAAGCTCTAAATTGAATATTATGCCGAAAAAGCTGCTATATATATTATTCCTTTTAGCTCTGTCGTACCCCCTTTTTGCACAGATATATGTAAGCAATGATATGGATGAAGAAGAGAAATGGGAAAGGAAGAGAAGTACGGAAGGAATAGCCGATATAGATAGAGACGGCATAGCAGATACGTTATTTTATGATTTCCTGAAAGACCAACTGGTTTGTAAGCTTTCTACAAGGAACTATGATGAATTTCCCATACCTGATATAGAAATTTTGTGCAATACTTATATAGACGCGGAAGAAGGCGGTTTCACGTATCATCTTTCGTGCATGCGTAACTTTCACTACTCCTATTATTCGTACGATAAGAAAACCGGGAAGTTCCGGTGGGATATGTTTTCGGATGAATTTCTCGGTAATGCTGCAAATGACGGAAGCGGTTATGAATCTTTCAACCTTGTCACCGGAGAGTTTACCGGCGACATGAATTATTTTGATATGGATATAGGCTACTTGTTCCATCTGCCGACTGTTTCCCACAAATATGATGTTCCTCCTATCTATCTCGGGGATGACCAATATGATCTTATCCCGAACTATGATTCGTTGTATACTATCTGCAGGGAAAAAATGGAGAAAGAATTTATAAAATCGCCCGCCAATTATGATGAGTTTAAAAACCTGTTTAAAAAGATCACTCCTTCGGATAGTATTTTTATAGAAATTCAGGATGCTTACCACATTTCGGAAGATTCTCCCTTCCATATTTATCCGGATACTGAAAAAAAGGTCGTGACCCAAACATACCTGCCCGGCTGTAATGGAGCAGATATATTTATAGTCCTGCTCCGCGGTTTTGATGACGAAGGCGAAATAAACGAGTCCGAAGCGTGGATATTTCAGAACGGTATCCTCAAGACAATTCATCCTGTTACAGATACTGCTTCACTTTTAAATTCTTTATCTTTGCCTGAGAAATAGTATTTTCAAATACAAAAATATTGAATAACAATCTCCGTAAATATTTCAGGTTGTCCCTGCTGGCGGCTGTCATATTTGCCTCAACTTATGCACAGAGCCAGGAAATAAAATGAAACAAATTATACTTATAACAGGAGGAATGCGTTCGGGAAAGAGCCGTTACGCTGAAGAGCTGGCCTTATCTTTGTCTGATCATCCGGTTTATCTGGCAACATCGCGTATCTGGGATGACGAATTTAAAGAAAGGGTACTGCGGCATCAGGCAAACCGGGGTTCACGATGGATAAATATAGAGGAAGA
Source organism: Tannerellaceae bacterium (assembly GCA_032058265.1). GTDB lineage: Bacteria > Bacteroidota > Bacteroidia > Bacteroidales > Tannerellaceae > DFXE01. The sequence continues at coordinate 4,787 of DAMCDT010000162.1, read as the reverse complement.
GAAAGTTTTGAGCCGTCATGACCTGAAAGGAAGCGTCGTTTTAATTGATTGCGTCACGCTCTGGTGTACGAACTTCTTTTATGACCTGGATGCAGATGTAGAGAAGGCATTGGATGCCTTCAAAAAAGAGTTTGATGCCTTTACGGCACAGGATGCTCAATTTATTTTTGTTACTAACGAGATCGGGATGTGCGGGGTTCCGGAAAATGATTTACAGCGGAAGTTTACTGATTTACAGGGCTGGGCGAATCAATTTATAGCTGATAAGGCGGATAAAGTCGTTCTAATGGTGTCCGGCATACCGGTTCAGATCAAATAATATATATATAATGGAAAAATTTCATATTACTGCTCCTGATAGCACATTAAAAGAGAAAATTGTTGATAAGATTGATAATCTGACGAAGCCTCCGGGCTCGCTGGGAAGGCTGGAAGAGATCGCTCTTCAGGTTTGCCTCATTCAACAAAGTTTATCTCCATGCCTGAAGAATCCTTTTCATCTGCTCTTTGCTGCCGACCACGGGATCGTAGAGGAAGGGGTTAGTGTTTCTCCTAAGGAGGTGACGTGGCAACAGGTTTTTCATTTTGCCGAAGGGGGCGGAGGAATTAACTTCTTTTGCCGCCAGCATGATTTCCGCCTCAAAATCATTGATGCCGGAGTGGATTATGACTTTCCAGCGGGCACAGATATTATCGACAGGAAGGTAGGGAAAGGTACGCAGAACTATCTGAATGGCCCTGCCATGACGGTTGAAGAAATGGAACAGTGCATTTCATCCGGCGCCGGACTGGTGCAGGAATGTTTCGACGAAGGCTGTAATATTATCAGTTTTGGGGAAATGGGGATAGGAAATACTTCTTCCTCTTCCTTATGGATGAACCTCTTTTCCGGCATTCCGCTTGAAATGTGCGTTGGAGCAGGTTGTGGACTTAATTCCGAAGGCATCCGGCATAAGTATATGATCCTGCAAAAAGCATTCGATAATTATAAAGGAGACGGCTCCGCTATTGATATTATCCGCTATTTTGGCGGTTATGAAATGGTGATGGCGACAGGTGCGATGCTAAAAGCCGCCGAACTGAAAATGATCATCCTCGTCGACGGTTTCATTATGACAAATTGTATCCTGGCGGCGGCACAGCTCTATCCGGAGGTACTGGACTATGCCATTTTCGGCCACCAGGGCGACGAAGCCGGGCATAAGCTGCTGCTGGAATACCTCGGCGTTAAACCGTTATTAAATCTCGGCCTGAGGCTAGGAGAAGGTACCGGAGCTGTTTGTGCTTATCCGGTAGTTGACTCGGCGGTGCGCATGGTGAATGAGATGGGTAGCTTTCACCAGGCGGAAGTCACCAAATATTTCTAGAATGAGTGTATTAGCCGCATTTATATTCTTCACACGCCTGCCTTTCTGGAAAGTAGCCGAGGTTCCGGCAGAAAAGTTCAAAAACGTTATCAGCTTTTGGCCGTTAGTGGGCTGGCTTACCGGAGGGATCATGGCCGGGGTATTGTGGTTGGCGGCGCTTATTTTTCCGTTGCCCGTAGCCGTACTACTGGCTATTGTCGCCCGTTTGTTCGTAACGGGAGCGCTGCACGAAGACGGACTGGCGGATTTCCTCGACGGATTCGGCGGCGGAACTTCCCGGGAAAGGACGCTAGCCATAATGAAGGATTCACATACAGGAAGTTATGGGGTGATCTGCCTTATCCTGTATTTTTTGTTGCTGTGGAGTACACTTTCGGCTATATCTGTACCTTTGGTTTGTTTTATTGTTTTTTCCGGTGACGCCTGGTCGAAATTTACAGCAAGCCAGTTGATAAATGTACTACCATACGCGCGAAAAGAAGAAGAGAGTAAATCAAAGCACCTCTACAACCGCATGACGCCCGCTACTTTTATTTTGGCATTCGTTTGCGGTGCGGCGCCTTTGGCACTTTTACCGTTGAAGTTGTGGTTGGCGGCATTGTTCCCTGTGGTGGTTTTCTTTATCCTCTACAGCATAATGAAAAAGAAATTACAGGGTTATACGGGTGATTGTTGCGGGGCAACATTTTTATTATGTGAGCTTTCTTACTATCTTGGGGCTTTATTGCTCTGTCAGCATGGGATTAGTTACAGTTTATGATAAACGAATAAAACATGAAGATTACCTTAATACGACATACCTCGGTGGACGTACCGAAAGGGGTTTGTTACGGACAGACCGACGTCCCTTTAAACCCTTCTTTCCATGAAGAAGCCGCCGTTACTTATGCTAATATCGGTACAGACAGGTTCGATGCTGTCTATACCAGCCCTCTTTCACGCTGTGTAAAGCTTGCCGGATTCTGCGGATTCTCCGATGCCATCCGGGACGACAGGCTCAAAGAATTGAACTTCGGAGATTGGGAAATGCAGGATTACAATGATATAAAAGATCCCCGCCTACAGGAATGGTTTGACGATTATCTGAACGTCCCTACCACCAACGGCGAATCGTTTATGATGCAATTCGACTGGGTATCTTCTTTCTTAAATGAACTGAAAGAGAAAGATTTCTCGCATGTAGCCCTGTTCACCCACGGCGGCGTCATCCTCTGCGCCCAGGTCTATGCCGGATTACTGAAAGCGGAGGAGACTTTTAATTCCCTTACTCCTTATGGTGGAATCGTGAGGATGGAGTTATGATCTTTGTACGTATTAGTGAGTGATATTTTAAGGCCGACTTAAAATTAGCGCATTAAAACTCCATTCATAAAAGGTTAACATAAGATTAGCGTATGACAGTGCCATTTATAGAAAGCTGACACAACATTAGCGTATGTTAATGCCATACATAGAAGGCCAACGGCCTTAGAGCAATAGCATATAGCAACGCTATATGGAGAGAATCAAAACGTTAAAATGGAGGGTGAAGCCCTCGAAGCATCGCTCACGCCCCGTCGGGGCAAAACCCCGGGGCGACGCCCCTTACAAATAGGGCGAAGGCCATATCCTATTGATCACAAGGGCTTCGCCCTGCGCACCCAGGTTTTAAATAATTTATTTTTTCTTATATAAATAGGATACATTTTCCTGTGGATTGATCTGAATTGCTAATTTTATACTCTATTTTACTGAAATATGAATAAAACAACCTTTAGAATTGATAAGATGGATTGTCCTTGTGAGGAAAATCTTATACAGATGAAATTACAAGGGCTGGATTCCATTATTAAACTGGATTTTAATATATCCGATCGCACATTAATCGTATATCATAATGGACCAGTTAATGAGATCTATAACAGGCTTATATCATTAGATCTTGATTCTAAACTAATAAATACCGTCGAAGAGACAAAACCCGTCTTTAAAGAGGATGATAGAGAACAACAAAGAGTCCTTTGGATCGTATTGGCTATTAATTTTATTTTCTTTCTTATCGAGATTAGTACGGGTATAATATCCAGATCGATGGGATTGGTTGCCGATAGCCTGGATATGCTTGCTGATGCTTTAGTTTATGGGATGAGTCTTTTAGTGGTAGGTTCGGCAGTATCACGGAAAAAGAAAGTTGCTCTATGGAGCGGAATTTTACAATTAATTCTTGCGCTTATTGGTTTGTCGGAAGTTATCCGGCGATTTATAGGATTAGAAATAGTGCCTGATTTCATGACGATGATAGGGATTTCTTTTTTGGCTTTGGCGGCCAATTCGATTTGTCTGTGGTTACTTCATCGTACACAGAGTAAAGATGCCCACATGCGTGCCAGTTTAATTTTTTCTGCGAATGATGTAATTATCAATTTAGGAGTCGTAGTTGCCGGTTTGTTGGTATGGCTATTGGGTAGTAATATTCCTGATCTGCTAATTGGTATTATCGTTTTCCTTATCGTAATACGTGGCGCTTTCCGGATCATAAAACTTGCCGGATAGTTTTTTCATCATTGTATTTCATGGATATAATTAAGGCCGACGGCCTTAAAGCATCAGTAAGGGGCAATGCCGTAAAGGCCGGTATAAGATTTGCATTACGTCAACGCCATACTTAGAAGGCCAACGGCCTGAGAGTAATAGCGTATGGCAACGCCATACGAGGAGAACGAAACCGACAAACGAGAGGGCGAAGCCCTCAGAGCATTGCTTACGCCCCGACGGGGCTACATCCCGGGGCGACGCCCCTCACAAATAGGGCGAAAGTCCTATCCTATTGCTCGCAAGGGCTTCGCCCTGCGTTCTTATTCCCAAAGATATTGCTCGTTATAGCTAACCTGATATTTTTTCAAGAAAGAAATTAATTCGTTTTTATATGTGCGTTTCCGATGATGTTCTTTCTGGTTCTTTATATAGTCTATAATTATATTTATTTCGGAGGGGTTTACCGAGAATATACTATAACCATCCTGCCAATAAAATTTGGAATAGGAGCGGTCTATGGTTTTGATCCATTTAGATGATTGTTTCTTTACTTCCTCTATTAATTTTATCTGTGTTATCTTTTTGGATAACAGGCAAAGAATATGGACATGGTCATCGTACCCTCCTATTTGGATCGGGTTACATTCCAGTCCTCTGCAGATACCACCGAGGTAGCCCCATAAACGTTCTTTTACATTCTCATCTATAAATGGATAACGATGTTTTGTACTAAAAGTAATATGTACAAATACTTTGGATAGTGATTGCGGCATAAATTAATCAATTAGTTAAGGTACTTGCCGCAAAGATAATAATTTATCCGATAAAAGCCGAACTGTTTTTATCGACAAGTAAAAACTTGTAAGACCGTTGGCCTTAAAGCATTAACGTAACTGCATCGCCATA
>DAMCDT010000161.1:3360-8541 GCA_032058265.1 Tannerellaceae bacterium | reverse complement strand
TAGAAGAGACTTTCTCAAATCCGTCAGTTACCGTTTTACCTATGTTTTCTATTGTAACGCTTTCACCCCGCATTTGTAATTTCTCCGTAGCGGTACGAGCCATAGGCACGATTAGCCATAAAACAAAATAAATAGGTATAGTTACCCCATAGAAGAACATCAAAAGGAATAATAAGATACGAACGGGGGTAGGATCCCAACCCATATAAGCGGCAAGTCCTCCGCAGACACCTCCCAGTATCCTGTCGTCGGGATTGCGGAAGAAGCGTTTATTCACCCGTTCTTTTGCCGGACCGGATGTCGATTCGGTATTTACATATTCATTCCTTGCTGTTGTGTCTTCTTCAAAGATTTCTTCAATTTTACCCATTCGCTTAATGACCATTTCTATTTGTTCAATAGTGATCACTTCATAACCAAGGCGTACACGTTCGGATAAAATCTCGGAAATACGCATTTCGAAGTCGCTCATGGTTTCATCCATGCCTTCTTCTTTACTAAAGTGTATGCGTAGGTTTGACAAATACTTGTCCAGCAATTGGTATGCATCTTCGTCAATGTGGAATACAGTACCTCCCAAATTAACAGTAAGTGTCTTTTTCATTTATTATTTCATTTAGTTGTTTCTAATATGATTTATGGTATCGTTTAATTCCAGCCAGGAAGTTTCCAACTCACCAAGGAACTGTTCTCCTTTCACGGTGAGTTTATAATATTTCCTTGGAGGACCCTGAGTAGATTCAATCCATTCATAGCTTAGCAACTCACTATTCTTTAAACGCGTCAATAGGGGATATAGGGTGCCTTCAACTACGATCAATTTAGCTTCTTGTAACTTCTGAATAATGTCAGAGGTGTAAGCTGTCTCTTTTTTGAGAAGCAACAGAATACAGTATTCAAGTATTCCTTTTCTCATCTGTGATTTTACGTTCTCTGCATTCATCTAAATATAATTTTATATACAAATATATGCAATGCCTATGTACTATGCAATACATGATACTATGTTTATTGTATTTTAACATAAATAATACGTATGCTTGATTAATCAAGCGTCAGAATAATAAGAAATAGAAGGGGAGTATCAGTAATTAAGGGCGATTAATTCTTCAATTTGTGTGCGGTCGTTGCTGAGGCGAGGAATTTTATGTTGTCCGCCTAATTTGCCTTTTTGTTTTAACCATTCGTAAAAAGTTCCTTCACGGGCAACGATAATCTCCAATGGTTGCAATGACATATTCTTATATCGTTTGGCTTCGTAGTCGGAGTTTAATTCTTGTAAGTGCTTATCCAGTAGAAAGGCGAATTCTTCAAGAGAGGGTGGTTGTTTCACAAATTCGATGAACCATTGGTGTAGCCCTTTAGCCTTGTCTAACATGAAAAGAGGGGCTGCCGTATATTCTTTAACTTTAGCTCCTGTTTCACGACTGGTTAAACTGATCGCCTTATCGGCATTATCAACCATTAATTCTTCACCAAAGGCGTTAATATAATGTTTAGTCCTGCCGGATATCACAAATTTATGTGGATAGATCGATGTGAAACGTACGGTATCACCAATTACATAACGCCAGAGTCCGCCGGATGTGGTTATAACCAAAGCATAATTCTTTCCGGTTTCGACGGCTTCTAAAGGTAATATAGTTGGATTGGAACTTCCGAATTCGGTGAGAGGGATAAATTCATAAAATATACCATAATCAGGCATCATTAACATACTGTTATCCGACGGATCATCCTGTATCCCGAAAAAACCTTCCGAAGCGTTATACGTTTCCATATAATGCATTTTATCCGAAGGGATCAGGGTTTTATATAAGTCGCGATACGGTTCAAAACTGATACCTCCGTGAAAGAATACTTCCATATTCGGCCATACTTCGGTAAGGTATTGTTTTCCTGTTTTCTGCAAAATAGCTTTAATTAGAACCAGCATCCAGGAAGGTACTCCCGAAAGGCTGTTAATATCTTCATTCCATGTGCTTTTTACAATAGCTTCTATTTTGCTTTCCCACTCATCCATTAAAATAACACGTTTTTTGGGAACACGAATTAAATTAACCAATGGATTCAGATTTTGTATCAGTACAGCGGAAAGATCGCCATAATGGGCGCGTTGATTAAGTGGAGAAGGGCTGTGGCTGCCGCCCAGGATCAATCCTTTACGGGAGAAAAAACGGCTTTCGGGATTATTGCGCAGATAAAGGGCTACACAATCAAAACCGCCTTTATACTGGCTACCTTTCAGGATTTCGGGAGTGATGGGAAGAAATTTACTTTTATCGTTTGTGGTACCGCTACTCTTAGCGTACCACTTGACGACCGAAGGCCAGAGAACGTTTTTCTCTCCATTGATCATCCGGATAACGTAAGGCTTAATATCATCATACCCTTGGACAGGTAAGCGTTCAGAGAAATCATTGTAGCTTTTGATACTTCTGAAATCATGCTTCCGTCCCCATTCCGTGTTTTTTGCGTTCGATAAAAGAGCCTGTAATTGCTTATGTTGGATATCATCTGTTCTCTGCGCAAACATTTCTATTTCCCGTTGGCGCGGAACAAATATTTGTGATATAACTCTTGTTAAAATATCCATGCTCTTATAAATGAATTGGGTGCAAATGTAGCCATTCTATCCGTTATTTCTATCTTTGTTACTATATAATTAATGTTTAGTATGAAAATAGGTATCCTTTCTTCCGGTGGCGATTGCCCCGGTATCAATGCTACGATCCGCGGCGTTGGTAAAACAGCTATCATGCATTACAATATGGAAGTTGTCGGGATCCATAGTGGATTTTCCGGTTTGTTAAAAAAAGACTTCCAGATACTTGACGAGCGTAGCCTTTCAGGTATATTAAATTTAGGTGGAACAATTCTGGGAACTTCCCGCGAGAAATCATTCCGTAAACTTATTGCATCCGATAGTGAACACTCTTCTGTTATAAAACAAAATTATGAAGAATTAGGTTTAGATTGCCTGGTTTGTATCGGAGGAAACGGAACACAAAAGACCGCCAATCTCCTTTCTGAAATAGGTTTAAATATTATTGGCGTACCAAAAACAATCGACAACGATGTCTGGGGAACAGATATTACATTTGGTTTTGATACGGCTGTAAATATCGCTACCGAAGCAATCGACCGTCTACATTCGACAGCCAGTTCACATAAACGGGTGATGGTAGTTGAAGTAATGGGACACCGGGTAGGATGGATTGCTTTATATGCCGGAATGGCAGGAGGAGCAGATGTGATCTTATTACCCGAATTAGGATATGATTTGGAAAAAGTAAATGAAGCCATACTCGATCGTGCACGCAGGGGAAAACCTTATTCCATTGTCGTAGTAGCTGAGGGTGTTGAAACAACCATAAATAAAAAACGCCCGGCCGATTATTTTACAAAAGCCATCGAACTGGCTACAGGCATTGAAACCCGTGAAACCGTTTTAGGATACACTCAAAGGGGAGGTAACCCTTCTCCGTTCGACCGTAACCTGGCTACCCGTTTAGGAGGCCATGCTACCGAATTAATAGCAAATAAACAATTCGGACGGATGGTATGTATGAAAGGAGATAAAGTAGATTCCATCCCTTTATCAGAAGTAGCCGGAAAACTAAAGATCGTTACTGCCGGACACGACCTGATCACACAAGGCGAACGAATGGGTATTTTCTTCGGGAAATAGTCAGAAAGTTAACTGAATGTTTTTTCTGCATGTATCCTTTATTATCACTTTTAAATCAGGAAAAAAGTGTTAGCTGGAGACGTGAAAATCTATTTAAATAATCAACTTTCAGAGAAAATAATAATAATATTTAATTTCTATGCAATTTTATTGCACAATAATATTCTATGTTTGCAATTGTAAAAACAAACACTTGCAAGTACATTTTTATAAGTCTTTGATAACTTGAAATACCAGAAAGCGGAAAATCGAAAAGCTTTGATAGAGTAGATATAATAAATAAACAACAATGGATAATTTAAATTGGACTACTTTTGAAGTAGATGAAATGAATTTTCATATGATGAATGAAACAAACGGAGGTATATTGCTAATGTATGCAGCGATGACTTTTGCAAGTATATATTACAGGAAAGATATTCAAGATTTCTGGGAGGGTTTTGCAGATGGGTGGAACAATAGATAATAATATTATGGAACAATATAATATAAATCTTACAGAAATAAGTACTGTAGAAATGACTTCTATTTATGGAGGAACTAAGGCTTATAATTTAGGTAGAAGTATAGGTCAATCACTAGGAGATGCCTGGGATTTCGTTTGTGGTTTATGTAATGGTCTTTGCGGATTTGATAGTGTATATTAAAATATAAAAAAATGGAACAACTAAATTACGAGGAATTAATCTCCATTAGTGGAGGTAGCCAACAAAGCTATACTAAGGGTGTAATGTATGGACAAATGCTCCGAGATACTTTAAGTACTCTTTCCTTTTTTGCCTTTTTTCTATAACTAGGAATTAATTAAAAAGAGTCTGTAAATCAAGACTCTTTTTATATTATATTAAAAAATAATGATTACGGAAATTATTAACTTTATAAAAAATCCATATAAGAAGGATGATAAATATTTTAATTTAAAAGAAAAGTTGAAATTGTTTATTAAGTTTATAATTTTTTATTTTTCTATAACATTAGTTTTTGCTGTATTTTTAATTGTAGAAAAATTTGCATTATCAAAATATGATATTGTAATTGAATACAACCCTTTCCGAAAAATGGATAATTGGGGCTATTACTTATTACTTTTTTCTGTTTTATTAGTCCCGTTTATAGAGGAAACTATTTTTAGATTATCATTATCATTTAAAAAATCGCATATCATACTATCTTATTTTCTCATTTATGGTTTTATGATTTCTAAAATAAACATAAATATTAATGATGAAATTAATATATATATACTCAGGTATATTATTTTGATAATAGGAATAATTCCTGCTTATTTTATCATGACTGTGAAAGATAGAACGTATTATAAGATTCGATATCTTTATGGTAAATATGTTGTATTTACCAGTATAATTCTATTTGCATTGTTTCATTTAACAAATATAGACAATTTTGACTTTAAATTAATACCCATTTATCTTTTTAATTTAGCTCCAATTTTTATTTTGGCAATCTTTATTTCTTTTCTTCGAATTCGT
>DAMCDT010000161.1:0-3350 GCA_032058265.1 Tannerellaceae bacterium | reverse complement strand
TTTCTGGGGATTATTATTACACATGTGTATAAATATTGTTCCTTCTCTTGCCTATTTGTAAACTGTTTCTCATCCTTCAGCAGTTGCTTGCAAAATGTGGATACGATTGTACCGGAATTTATAGTTATATTGCGGAATTCTTCTATCGCTTATACTACATCCACATTGCTATCAGGTAATGGTTTTAGTTCTGTTTACTTTTTTATTTTTGTTTTCCTCTCACTCTTTTTTAAGTGAAATTAGTTTAGCAAGCTTACTTTTCATGTTAACGATCCATCAATTATATAATTTGTATTTTTATTAAAGACTATAAATACAATACGGCAAACCCCTTTTGCAACCACTACCTATATTTTTACAAGGGAATATGTATTGAAATAAAACTGACTGTAAACTATTTGTTTACTAATGAATAAATCGTATTTTTGTTGTATGTTCTTGATCAATCCACCCTGGTGAGTCAGTTATACCACCCGGGTGAACGATCTTTTTCACAGAGGTGATTTTACTATACCACCCGGGTGATTTAATAAAATATAAATAACCAAACTATTAATTACTTATAATCAAACAGTAAAACTATGGGACTACATTACGATTTTTACGAGAATCCACCCAAAGAAGGAAGTAACAAGAAACCAAGGTTACACGCACGTATTGTGCCTTTGGGTACAATCAACACAAGTGAGATAGCCGGATTTATTCATGATATGTCTACCCTGACTACCGGAGATGTGAACGCGGTCCTCACCCTTTTCAGGGAACAGTTGATCGATCAGCTATCAATGGGTTACCGGGTGCATTGGGAAGGAGTCGGCTCTTTCGAACTTGTCCTGGCTTCTCCGCCGGTACATTCTCCCAAAGAGATCAGGGCAGAATCCGTTTATCCGAAGACAATCGCTTTCCGTCCGGAGAAAAGTTTAAAGAAAGAATTTCGTTTTCTGCCTTTAACACGGGCAAAGGAAAAGAATCATTCCAACCGTTGTTCGGAAGTTGAGATCGACGGGCTGTTAACCGGACATTTCCTAAACAACCCGTTTATTACCAGCAGTGAGTTTCGCCGTCTTTGCGGCTTAACCTCTTCTACGGCCAATCGTCGTCTGCGGAAATTAATAGCCGACGGCAAACTCCGCAAAACAGGACATCCCCGCTCACCCTTATATGAACCGGTAAGCGGCCATTACCGCCGGGAAGGCCCTGAACAAATGTCAACACGGTAAAAATAAACAAGTAAACGATGAAGTATACATATTATCTTTTAACCGTTTTATTCTTCTGTCTTTCTGGTTGTTCTGTCGAGAAAGCAATAGTGTCGTATGGTACCACTGGTATAAAGGTGGAAGATCATTTGTCCATAGGTGATTTTATGTTCGATACGGGAGCAACTAATTCAGCTATCTTTGATGATGCGCAGAACTTATCAAATGAAAAAAGTACGTCTGAATCGGTATATGATATTAACCGTGTCAGGAAAGAGCAAAATATGTATACGGTCGATAACATTCAGTTAGGGAATATTTCGGTAAAGAATGCTGTATTTGTCCATATCCCGAGGAATGATCTTCCTCCTTATATGGATAAATTCAACGGCCTGGTAGGAATGAATGTTATTAACAAAGCTAACTGGTTTTTCGATACTAAAAAGAACCAGGTGACTGTTTATCCAAAAGACACCAAAGTGGAAATACCTTCCAATGCGTTTGTTATGAACTATCGGACGACGAATGTTCATCCTGTTACTTCTTTGAAAATAGAAGATAAACTTTTCCGGAATGTAAGGATCGACTTCGGAAGTTATCAAACAATCAATCTTAATTCAAATGATATTACAGCTATTAATAAGACTTTAATGGAAAACTACCTCCGGTCGGATTCTATTTCATCGGTTAGCCTGTTTGATGATAAAATTATCAATGTGGTACATGAGTATAATGATGTGGAAATAAATGATGATTTCATATTTAATTCCCTGAAAATATATGAAAATGAAAGGGAGGATGGTGTCAGAAGGATTGGTTTCGGCTTTTTCAATTATTTCAATTATATCTACATGAATACGAAAGAACAGAAGATATATTTATATAACTAAAAAGTATCAGGCACTTTCGTCGGGCAGGTCTTCAAATTCATGTTCGACGGTTGCGGCGGCATCTTCGTCCATTTTCTTTTTGAGTTCGGAAATTACTTTCTGGAATACTTTATCGGTGCGGAGCTTCTTAACCGCCATTTTTGCCGCGTTCTGCTGCGATTCTTTTTTGGAGTATCCGATTCCGACTCCTATTTGTTGGTCGGCAAGCGTGATAGCTGTCTGGAATACCGGATTACCGTCATTATCCATAAATGACTCAATCAAATCGAAAGATATTTCCAGTTTGTTTTTCTGGCTCCATTCGATGAGGCTAGACTTAAAGTTGACTTCTTTGCGGGCTATTTTATCCAGGTCCATGTATTTCCTGATGATAACGTCCTCTACAAAGCGGTAGCATTTCCTGTATCCCTGATCCAGATAAATAGCGCCAATCAATGCTTCGAGGGCATTTCCATATAAATGGTTGTTATGTGAACTGAGTTTGGCGGAATAAATGATCATCTTATGAAGTCCCAGTTGTACAGCCACCCGGTTTAAATTTTCACGTTGTACGATTTTGGAACGTGTATTGGTAAGAAAGCCTTCTTTCCGGTTGGGAAAATATTTGTATAGTATATCTGCAATAATCGCATCCAATATAGCATCACCGAGAAACTCTAAACGTTCGTTATTTAACCATTTGCCATTGTCGGATTCGATGGAAGATGATTTGTGTAAAAAAGCCTGTTCATATAAACTGGGATCGTTTGGATAAAATCCAAGTAACTTATGTAGAGATAAATAAGGCTCCTTACCTTTTTTGGTAAAGAGCCTTATTTGTCTATATACATTCTTAAACACGTGTATGCGATACTATTATCTCACGAATTTCTTTACAATTACACTGGCGTTGTGCCCGCCAAAACCAAAGGTGTTAGATAGTGCAGCGTTGATCTCTCTTTTTTGTGCTTTGTTGAATGTGAAATTCAAGTCGTAATCGATTTCAGGATCATTATCACCTTCCTCATGGTTAATAGTAGGAGGGATGATTCCTTCTCTGATAGCCATTATACAGGCAATAGCTTCCAGTGCTCCGGCAGCTCCCAGTAAATGTCCAGTCATAGACTTTGTTGAACTTATATTCAGATTGAAAGCATGCTCACCGAATACATCTTTGATTGCTTTGGCTTCGGAGATGTCTCCAACCGGAGTGGATGTCCCGTGTACATTGATATAATCAATTTCTTCCGGTTTCATCTCAGCATCTTCCAATGCATTTCTC
>DAMCDT010000160.1:0-8552 GCA_032058265.1 Tannerellaceae bacterium | reverse complement strand
TTGATCTGATTAATCTAAAGGAGAAGTATAACTTACATTAAGTAAATTTCATGAAGATATTTCTTTTATATATCGGAATTATAATATCAATACCTTATTCATATAGCCAGGAAAAGATTGATAAACTTCTTAAAAAAGGGATTGAATATCATGACGCCGGGCAGTATAATAAGGCGATCGGTATTTATAAACAGATACTTCAGATAGATTCTGCCTCTGTGGAAGCTATGTATGAAATATCCTATTCTTTATTAGAATCCGGTGATTATGAATCTGCTATCGAGTATTGTGACAAATTAATCGAACGGGATGATAAATACGCTATTCTGGCTTATAATACAAAGGGTTCATGCCTGAATTATATGGGAAGGACAGATGAAGCCATTGAGGTGTATAAAGAAGGTATTTATCGTTATGAAGAGTTCCCCCAACTGCATTATAACCTTGGACTGGCTTATTATGCCATACAGGATTATTATAAGGCAAGGGATGCGTTCCTTGAAACACTTTCACTCAATCCTGACCATCTGGGTAGCCATTTAAACCTGGGACGTACTATGGCATCCATGAATAAACGTGTCGAGAGCCTGCTTAGCCTTTATTATTTCCTGTTGATGGAGCCAGACACTGACCGCTCTGAATGGGCATATTATGCCGTACAGGAGCAACTCTACAACCTGGATGTATCGGAAAGTGACTATAAAGAAGCTGACGGTAAGTTTTCCGTATTGCTTGGAGAGAACGAGAAACAATTAAAAAAGGATGACCTCGCGATGGGATTATTTATAAAAGATACTGATGCTTTCTTTACTGTTCTGAACGAAATAAACGAAACAACCGATCCTGCTGAAGCCACTGTATACGATAATTATATTTCTTTTTTCAAATCATTGGCTTTGCGTGGTTATACCGATGTATTTTGTTACTATATTAGTCATCCATTGAAAATAGAGAATAGAAACTGGCTGCTAAAGAATGAATCGAGGGTAAAAGATTTTGCCCGGTGGGTAACTAGTATCGGAAAAAAATAAGTATAAATCTATGAAACACCAACTCTGTATATAGCTTCTAAGCTTCGGGTGGGCCGGGGAATGACTCTTCGGCCTTATATCGTCGTACCCGGTTCCGTTACAGAGTTTAATCAATTAATTTATTAATTATTTGTTCGCATTGTTTCCATGATGGGAGGTGGTGTGGCATACTATTTCATAGTAATGAATTATACATATAAAAAAATCTGGCTCATCAACTTTCCTGTGATGATGAGCGTTCTTGTTGAACAATTGATAAATATTACAGATGCGGTTTTCCTTGGGCGCGTGGGAGAAACCGAATTAGGAGCATCAGCCATTGCAGCCATCTATTATCTTGCTTTATATATGCTGGGGTTCGGATTTAGCCTTGGTTTGCAGGTGGTGATTGCACGCCGGAACGGCGAGCAAGCCTATAAGAGCACCGGCAGGGCGTTCTTCCAGGGATTATGGTTTCTACTAGGTATGGCTTTTCTGATCCTTCTTCTATCACGTCTAGCCTCACCAGGTTTGATGAAGTTCCTCGTTTCTTCACCTGATGTGTACGAGGCAGTTATCGGCTATCTCCACTGGCGGGGTTATGGATTGCTGTTTATTTTTCCGGCGCTGGCTTTCCGGGCGTTTTTTGTGGGTACTACCAAAACAAGTATGCTTACGGCAAATGCCCTGATTATGGTATGTAGTAATATCTTTCTGAATTGGGTGCTTATCTTCGGGAAACTGGGATTTCCGGCTTTTGGTATCGAGGGCGCGGCAATGGCATCGAGCATATCGGAGGGAATATCATTATTACTATTTCTAGGATATGCGGTTTTTAGACTAAAAAAACAGGCGTACGGTTTCAAAGCGGTCTTTGATGGAAAGATAATGGTGCAGATCATAAAAATATCCCTTTGGAGTATGATGCATGCTTTTATGAGTGTGGCTCCCTGGTTGTTATTTTTCATATCTATCGAGCATCTTGGTAAAAGCCAATTGGCTGTTGCCAATATTATTCGGAGTATATCGTCAGTATTCTTTATCATGGTCAGTTCGTTCGGTTCTACCACCGCTTCGTTGGTCAGCAACCTGATAGGAGCCGGACAATCAAAGGATGTACACATCTTATGCCTGAGGGTTATTACGTTGGGATATGTTGTCGGACTGCCTTTAATCATGCTGGCACTTATGTTTTATATACCTGTCATAAGTATTTATACCAGTGAACAAAACCTTATTGACATTGGCTTTACCCCGTATGTAGTGATGCTCTTAAACTATTTATTGGCATTGCCTTCACATGTTATGCTGAATGCCGTTACAGGAACCGGAGCTACAAGGGCAGCCTTTATGTTTCAGGTTATAACAATATTCTTTTATCTGATTTACATATTTATACTGAATAGTTTGCCGGGCATACCACTGGCTGTTTACTGGACAATAGAATACCTGTTTGTAATACTCCTTTTTATCATGTCTGCCATCTACATGACGAAATGGTATAAAAGGAATAAAACCGCATAAAGCATATATATTATTTTCTTTTTACTGAGATATATAAAATTATATATGCAAATGTAATTTGATTTTTCCCTACCCCTAATTCAATTTTCCACTAAGGGAAATTGAATTGGGCTATTTTGGACAACAAAATAACGGATAGCTATTTTATCTTTGTAAGGCATGGATCAAAGGAGCATAAAGAGAGAATATTGCCAGAGTTGCGGAATGCCGCTCCGCTTTGACGTGGAAGAGTATCTGGGAACCAATGCCGATCAATCACATAGTGACGAGTTTTGCTATTATTGCCTGAAGGACGGTGAGTATACGGTAGATATTCCTATGGAGCAGATGGTAGATATTTGGGTAAAATACACAGACAAATACAATGAATATGCCGACACCCATTATACTCCGCTCGAATTGAGGACTTTGCTGAATAAACGCATGCCTACGCTCAGACGGTGGAAGCAAAAGCAGGTAACGCTTGATATTCATTATGGAGCTGTCGACAAGATTAAATCGTATATCGACCGGAATCTGGCTAAAGACATCGATATGGATGAACTTTGCCGGATGGCTAACCTGTCGTTCTTTTATGTGCGGAAAGTTTTCAGAAAGATCACCGGAGAAAATATCGGAAGTTATATTCAACGTCTCCGGCTGGAAAATGTGGGGCATTTGTTGGTTTCAACATCATTACCGGTCAATGAAATTGTAAAGAAAAGCGGTTATCAGACCAAATCGAGTCTGGCCAAAGCTTTCCGTAAACACTTTGGCCTATCCATGTCCGAGTGGCGTGAACGTTACGCTCCTATCCAGGAAAACGATAACCAGCCGGATTCTTTATTATTATGCCAGCCGGAAGTAAGAAAGATTGCTCCACAAAAAGCGGTATGTTATCCAATCTCCGGCTCTTTCCCCGGTAAAGATAAATATATGGCTGCCTGGCGGACAATGATCCATTACCGCGAAAAACATATAGGACAAGAAGCTGACGGACGTTTTATCAGTATCAGTATGGACAACCCAAGCGTAACAGCACCGGAACAGCGCCGCTTTTTCCTGGGAGTACTTACATCCGCAAATCATAAACCGGAAGGGAAATTCAGTGTTCAGGAGATACCCGGCGGACTCTATGCCGTTTGCAGGCATAAAGGGAATTATACATTTCTTCCCGATATATACAAGGCTCTTTCCGAAAGCTGGCTTCCACGGAACGGTTATGTGCAACGCAATACCCATAGTTTCGAAGTATACCTCAATACACCACGTGATACGGAGGCTTCGAAGCTGCTTACAGAAATATATATACCAATTGAAAAACAATAAACAGAATATATTATGTTGGAATTACCTGAAGTTACAACCCTCGCAAAGCAAGCGAATAAGACATTAAAAAGCAAAAAAATCGCGCATGTGTTCAATGCCACCAAGCCTCATAAGTTTACTTTCTACAACGGCGACCCTCTGGAGTACGGCAAACTACTGACCGGGAAGGTGATCGAGTCGGCAAAAGGATATGGTATGTTCGTAGACCTGTTCCTCACAGATGGTTTGATTATCAGTATCGGCGACGGTGTCAGCACACGCTATTACGAAGCGGGAGAGAAAATCCCCGCAAATTATCAGTTGCTGATCACATTTGAAGACGAATCGTTCCTGGTGTTTACCGTTGCCATGTACGGTTTTATTAATGTTTATCCCGACGGTGTGATCGAGAATAAGTACCATACACTCAGCGAGCAAAGTATATCTCCGTTGGATGATGCTTATACCGAAAAAGAATTCTATAAGCTTTTTACAGAAGCTAAAAAGGATTTGACTGCAAAAGCCATACTGGCGACCGAACAACGTATCCCCGGTGTCGGCAACGGAGTATTGCAAGACATCCTGTTCAATGCCCGTATTCATCCGAAACGAAAGATATCTACTTTCACGGAAGATATAAAGAAACAAATGTTCCTCTCATTGAAAAATACCTTAAAAGAGATGATCGATAAGAACGGACGCGACACCCAAAAAGACCTATATGGTAATAACGGCGGCTATCATACCATCCTGTCTTCCAAAACATGGAAAGAACCCTGTCCGGTTTGCGGAGGGAACATCGTAAAAGAAGCGTATATGGGCGGAAGTGTTTATTACTGTCCTAATTGTCAGAAATAAATGCACGGTAAAGTAGTCTTAAGAGAGCTGTTCGACTGAGAATATGCAGATATGGACTTGAAGGCTCGAAGAAGTGATTAAAAGAATGAATACAAACAATTAAATAAACGAAAGAAATGGCAAAGGTAACGGAAATAATGTTGCTACAACAAGCAGAACAGTCAGCTTTGGTAATTGAAAAACTGGCCGATATGGGTACATTCGGTAATTACATTGGCGAAGGGTTCATGAAGATAGGCGGCTATCTGGATGAGTTAGGTGAGGTAACCACTGATATTCCATTCGTAGAATATCCGGGCTATGAAGAAATAACGGAAAAGAATATCCGCATGGTGATCGGTTGCTATACTGCAAAACCTCTACCCTCAAAAGGCGAGATCAAGTGTATAACGATCCCCTCAAGAAAAATAGCAGTCTGCCTTCACAAAGGAACATACGAAGCTCTCGCAGACTTATACAATGAAATGACCCAATGGGCAAAAGACAAAGGCTACGAACACTCCGGAACAAGCATCGAACACTATTATACCGGCCCCGAAGTGCCTGAAGCCGAACAAGTCACACGCGTAGTCATGCCACTGAAGTGAGAATGTATTGTTTCAAGTAGTTGGGCTATTTTATCTTACTTATTACCTGAAAGTAAATTAAAATATCTCAACAAACCGTCCTCTCCTGATTCTTTCAGTAGCATTTGATTTTCGATGAAGTTCTGGCCATACTTTTCCCAGTTTTTTGCAAAGCGTTTGAATTTGGTACAGGGGAATACGTTGCATTCATGGCAGTGGGTAATGCCTTTCTCTTTGCAGCATAAGTGAAAGGATTTGCAGTTTTCGCATCTTGCTATGTTTATATCTGCTCCGGGACAAGGTTTCTTTTCACGGAGATAGATCGGACAACCACCGCAAAATACACCACATGCCGGGATTCTTCCATAATAAGTTCTCATAACTTTAATAACATCAGGTAGTCTTGTTCATTTTCATTTATGATTTCAAAGCCTATTTTCTTATAGAGGTTTACGGCATAATTTTCTTTTTTTACATTCAGGGAAGTTTGTTTGTAACCCTTTGCCGATAAATGCCCTACCATTGCGGTCATTAATCTTGTTCCTATACCTTGATTGCGATAGTTTTTGAATAAGGAAATGGCAAACTCCGGGGTTTCGTCATCTATATATCCGTAGCCTTTAATATCGCCATTGAGGATTCTGACCCAGACGGCACCCACTATTTCTCCGCCCTTGTCGGCCACCAAATAGTAATCGTCCTTTTTCGTGCCGAAATCCTTTATATATACTTTTACTTCTGGTAACCCGATAACACTTCTTGGGATCAAGCTATTTTCATCAGGCTGATAGATTGCTTCATACAACATATCTTCCAGCTTTACAACCTCTTCGGACTTAATTTCTCTGATTATTATTTCCATATTATTTAGTCAGTTCTCTGCGCTATAAATGTAATGGTTTTTTTCATAAAGAACTTCAAAGGGAATTATAAGTCAATATCTGGTTTTATCTTTTATTTCATAATAATAAGCTTCCACTCCTATTTCTTTCATGCGTTGATTTATACTGACAGAACGTTTATATAAATGTTCGTCAAAACCAGTATTATCACAAGGAAAGTCCTTGCATTGGTAACAAAAGTCAACCTTGTTATCCTCACTGCATTGTCTTACTTTACAGTTTTTGAACAAAACACATTTCTCTTTCCTGCATCCTTTGCAAGTTGGAACCGATAACCGATCTAATATTACCTTAAAATCGAGATATTTAGAAAAAACAGGTTCATCAAGTAAAGTGACAAATCTCTCCGCATATACATCAAAATTGCCCAATGATTCTTTTAGCTTTTTACTTTGTTGAACAATGTCTCCATCTGCAAAAGCAAAGCATTTCCCGCAATGAAGCCCACAAGGGGAAAGTCTTGATTTAATAAAGTCGAGGTCCATGCCATTCAGATTTATCCATGCAAATAAAAACATTAGTTGTCTGAAAAGCAAATCACGTTTAAACTAAGGTGCATTATTTCTTCTTTGTTCTTTTTTTATTTTGCGGGATATCTGAAAAGCTTTCAATCAGCGACCAGCCTTTTTTGACATTTTCTTCTGCTGCTTTATCTTTGAGCTTGAAGAGTTGCTCGAAGCTATCGGAGATGTTAACCTCGCGTTGCAACGGGTCTTTGCGTTCGGAACTGAAATTTGTATAGTAGAATACATACGCTGTGTAGTCGCCGGATTCTTCTTTGTTGGTTTTCCATATCAAGTATTTCTGTACCATGATCTTGGTTCCCATATCTTTGCGGTAGACATCCCTGACCATAAGTTTGCTTTTCGGCATATCTACCGTGCGTGTGGGGACGTCGATGGTTTCGCGGTCTTCCGGTTCGGAGTTGGAAATATCTTCTATCTGGGATAGGCGCACATCATGTTCGTCGGCTTTCTTATCGTCGCGGATGCGCTGGAAAACAGGCGCTATGAAACTAAATCCCTCTACTGTGGAGTGAAGCCGGTAGGTATCATCTGTAATTTCGAGGACTGAGTTGGTTATCTTTCCGTTGTATGTTTCGTAAATTACATCGTTGACTTCAACTTCCATGACCGTTTCCGGTTCGATCATGCGGAAGGCAACAAAGTTGGAATCTGTTTCGATAAATTCCGAACGGATAATCTTTTTTGTGAATCTTTTGTATAGTTCCGCTTTCAGGTTTTCGCTTATGCCGCCGCCCACATGGCCTGCTAACTGGTATTGTCCCGCTTCCGGCATTAAGGCGACTAAGAGTGTACGCACTTTTCCTTTCTGGTCACCCGTTCCTTCAGTGAAACCTATAATTACCGTGTCGAGGTTGTGGCGGGGTTTTATCTTGAAGACAAACGGCATGGTGCTGCGTACCACCAGACCTTCCGTGAACTCTTCGTGTACCCACTTATTATATATATCTTTTACCTCCTTATTGGTAGGTGCGACGACCATATCTACCGGATGGATCTTCTCACCTCCTTTCAATAGTTCCTTTAGTCTCTCGATAGTGTCCTGATAGGTTTCAGGTTTGAATACTTTATTATCCAGTTCAAGCAGGTCGAAAGCGGCCAGGCGAAGTTTGTTGATATCGTCTTTACCCGCCAATACACTCATCAGGTCGCTTGTACGGGTTCGTTTATCTTTCTCATACACATATATTTCGGCGGGGATGATAGCTTCTTTGACACCAGCCTTTGTCAATACCTTTGCCGTTTCATCTATACAGGGAATACCTTGCCTGACCCGTCCCGAACGGTTGATCGTAACGGCTGTTTTATTCTCAAAGAAAATAATGGCGTATTCACCGTCGTATTTACGGGTAACATAGTATTTCTCACCTCCCAGCCGCTGGTCTATCTGGTTTTGGTTAATGGAAATAAACTGTTTGAGGAAATCTTTTTTATATGCTGCCGCCTTAGCCTGCGATTCCGCGTCAATAATATCTCCCTTTCCTTCGAGATAGCCGTGAATTTCCTTAAACTTATCTTTATTCAGTTTCATTGTCCAAAGGTTTAAGTTCAATATCCGTTAAGTGCAAAATAAGGCTGTAACGGTCTTCTTTAATGCGTCCTTCCAGGAATCCCCTGTATGGCTCGCCCCCACGCGTCAGAAGCACCGGTTGATTACCTTTTTTGCCTGCTCCGATCAATACTACCGAATTACTGTCGTGAAGTTCCTTTGCCATATTGTAAAGAAAGTCGAATGTAACGCCGTTGATGTGCCTTAATTGGTATTTGCGGGTGAATACAAACCGCCGGATCGCTTCTTCTTTCGGAAAGGTTTTACCGGTCCATTTCAGCGGGATATCCACATTGATATTGGCAGGCACTTTATTTAAGTCGTGCCTTTCA
>DAMCDT010000159.1:0-8664 GCA_032058265.1 Tannerellaceae bacterium | reverse complement strand
ATGAAAGATAAAATCATATACAAAATCAGGTTTTTTATTGGTATTATTTTATTATCAGTACCTTTTAATAACCATTATCTATCAGGACAAGAACTTGATACTATACATGAAAATATACATGCTAAAGGTTATGTGGTTGATGAAAATACTATTAAACTACGTTGGTCGCCGGCAAATACAAAAGCGTGGGTGGATGGGAAAAAGCATGGATATACCATTGAAAAATATACGGTAATAATAGATGGTCTTTGGCAGGATTCTCCTAAAAAGGAGATTATAGGCCAATCCTTTATCCCTCAACCATTAAACCAGTGGGAAGAATTAGCTAATCAATCAGACTATGCGGCAGTTATCGCTCAGGCTTTTTATGGAGAAGACTTCCAATTAGAACCCATTACAAATGACATCGGGAGTATTATTAATCAGGCGAATGAACTGGAACAACGATTCAGTACTTCGATATTCATGGCAGAATATGATTATAAGGCTGCAGAACTTGCCGGATGGGCGTGGACAGATATGCAAGGTAAACCTAATGAGAAATACTTATACCGGGTGATACTGAATCGTCCGGAGCTTTTACCGGGAGATACGGCAGCCGTATTTATCGGATATGATGATAAAATGGAATTGCCGAAGCCGATAGGCTTACAAGCTATTTTTGGAGATTCTTCCGTAATGTTATCCTGGAATTATGTTTTGTTATCCAATTGGTATCATTCTTATCATGTCGAACGGAAAACTTCGGATGAAAATGTTTTCCGGCGGATTACCGATCTTCCGGTTACCATTTTAGGAGAGGAAATGCAAGAGATTTTTTATACTGATTCATTAGAGAATAATGAAACGGAATATGCTTACCGGGTGATCGGAGTAACCAGTTTTGACGAAGAAGGCCCTTTGTCCGATACCATTGTTGGAAAAGGAAAGAAAACAATTTCGTGCGTACCTTATATATATAATGGTGATTTCATTTCAGAAGATAAAGCACAGATATATTGGGAATTTGAATGTACGGATATCGATATGGTTGAAAAATTCCAGATTGAACGGGCAGATGAACCTGAAGGCGAATACGAAACAATAGTAACAGATATTCCGGTTGATAACCGGGAATGGACATTTGCTTTACCTTTCGATAAAAGCTACGTAAGAATCTATTCAATCAATACAGATAGCAGCAGGCACGAATCATTTCCATTTCTGTTACGACAAACAGACTCTATACCTCCCGCTGTTCCTACGGGGCTTACCGTAGAAATTGACACAATGGGTGTGGCTCATTTATCATGGACCATGAATCAGGAGCCCGATTTTATGGGATACAGGATACTACGTTCTTTTACTTCCGAAGAAGAAAAATCCTCCATTATATCTGACTTTATTCAAACAAATGAATATACGGATACCTTATCCCTTCATTTAAAAAACACAAAAGTATTCTATTCGTTAACAGCTTTGGATTTCCGTTATAATGAATCTGAACCATGTGAAGAAGTGGCGGCGGTTAAACCTACAAATGCCACTCCTGCCGAGCCTGTATTTACCGGATATGAAATGACTGAAAACAAAGTAACCCTTTCGTGGATAACCGATGCGAATCAACCGGATATACAATATACTTTAGAACGCATCGCGCCGGATATGCCTGAGCATACACAAACTGTTTTTTCGAGTGACTTTACGGTAAATACTTTTACAGACGAATTCCCCGCTTCCGGTTCTTATCAATATAAAGTGATTGCCGAGAGCGTCAACGGGAAGCGTTCGGAATCACCTCAGCCACTACATTTTGATATTACTATTCAGGAAGCATTGAATGAGGTCTCCGGCTTTGATTCGTATGTCGACAGAACCGGGCATTATATTGAATTATTCTGGCGTAAACACAGCAAAGCAGCAAAGTATCGACTGTACCGGGCTGAAGGCGACAACCCGTTAACTTTATGGAAGGAAACAACTGTTTCCCAAAACCGGATAGTAGACGAAAAGGTATCACCGGATACCAAATACACCTATACGATCTTATTTATAACGAATGAAGGCCGTAGTTCTAAGACAAAAACTATTATTGTAAACTATTGATTATATTATGAAAAGATTATATATACTTTGCAGTGTAGCTCTATTTTGTGTTATAAACATGCAGGCACAAAACTGGTATATGAATATGAATGCATCAATGCATAATAATCAAAGTTATCAGGCCTATAGGGAAAGTGAATTGATTATTGATATATCAGTGAATAATGGTTCTTTTACCCGAATCTGTCAAGAAATAGGAAGACATTTAATCACGAATAGTGGTGACACTTTAAAAATCAATGTAGACAGACAAGAGTTTAATCAGAACCAAAGAGTAACTAAATTTAATGTTTTCAGCAAACTTGAAAGAAATAATAAAGGTGATCCCCCCAACGGATGGAAAGAGAATATTACTCTTCAGAGTATGTCAGAGAAAATTAAATACAAACATATACGTTACCCTTATTCGCAAGTTTTTTATACCTGGAGAGGATTTCTTGATGTATATATATATCCTAAAAATGTTTCAATCACCTATAAATCAGGAGTTTCTTTGGTTTTGCCATCTACAGATCCAATAGAAATTGAGGCTACTGCCGGATACGACCGCGAAGTGTATAAATGGGTATATTCTAATGATAATGGAGCAAATTGGTATTCAATCAATAATACATCCTTACAGGGTTCTCAACTCTTAAAAATTTCCGGCAAGGATGTATATGGCAGTGATTTTGTAAATAAAATGGACTCCAGGCCAAATACATGGATAGCATTAGAATATGACGTTTATGAAAGCCGCACGAGGCCACGTGTAACGAAAAGGACTAATATTATATCTTTAACTAATATAAAATCAGCCCCTTATATAAGTAAACTGGAAACAATTAATAATAAATGTTTTGGAGATACTGACGGGAAGATCAAAGTTACATTAAGCAGGGCCATTTCATCGGGCGAAGAACTTGACATTTATTATGGCGGTTTGCAACCTATCAGATTAACCTCATTAGATGCGGATAATGCCTTTTATATTAATGACCTGCAGGAAGGAACTTATACGATACAAGTATCCGGTACTACAAAAGACCCGACAGGTAGTAGCAGGCGTTTTGCTATGTATTCAGATGGGGTAAATCACAAAAAAGAAGCTACAATTACCAGCCCTCCGGAGTTATCTTATTCGGTAAAAGACAACACAAATATTTTATGTAAAGGCAATGACGAAGGCTCTTTCGTTATAAAGGCCGAGGGGGGATCAGGCGGTTACCGGCTTCATTACCGGAGGAAAGGGGCTCCCGCTTATAATGAATTATCTTTCGGGGAAGGAAGAACGGAAATTACTGTAAATAATCTTTATGCCGGGGAATATGAATATTATGTAACGGATAAAAACGGCTGTTATAAGAGAAATAATTCGGGCAACATCGACGTACTTGAAGTAGAACTTACCCAACCGGCTGAAGGGATGTCTTTTGAGTTGTATGAAGCAGAACAGCCTTCAGGATTTGGGGAAAGCAACGGTTCGCTCACCATAGAAGGAGAAGGTGGTTCTCCCGACCCAGGCGGCTATTATACGGTTACATGGCTAGACCCCGACGATCAGGTCATAACCGGAGATATTTATAATGAAACTTTTTATGGAAAGTTCAGGTCGACAGTTAATAATATTAAGGCGGGACGTTACACGGCAATCATACAGGATAATAACAATTGTATGCTCAGGATATACCTGACGTTGGACCAGCCGGAGCTGTTAGTAGCATCGGTTTCGCGGACAAAATCCATTCTTTGTAACGGCGACAGCAACGGAGAACTAACGGCCAGCGCCACAGGTGGTGTTTTAGAAGAAGGATGGAACTATTCTTATGAATGGTACATCTATAAAGACGGCAGCTATTCGTTCTTTGATTCGGGTAAAACTATTGGCAATCTGGAAGCAGGACAGTATAAGGTAGAAGTAACGGATATGAATGATAATCTGGCTGTCACAGAATTCACGTTAACACAACCTACTGTTTTAAAGGGAACATTTACTACAAGTGATGTTACCTGTTTCGGACATAATAACGGTACGATTACAGTTAGTCTCGAAGGCGGGTCCGGGAGCAACAAATTATTCTACAAATTAAAAAACGACAACAATTATTCAATGGTAAATATCAACACAAATCCTTACTCATTGAATGCACTTGTATCCGGAGAATATGAATTCTACATTACAGATGTTAACGGATGCTATGCGTTGATTAATGATGACTATAGCGCTGAAGCGACAATTAGCCAACCCGACGAACCTTTAACTATCAGTTTTATCAGGCCACGAACTCCTTCCGGATTCGGCCGTTCGGACGGACACATAACAATTCATGTGGAAGGAGGTACGCCTAATACAACAGGAGCTGCTTATAACATAATTTGGAAAGACAGCCTGAACCAAGTGATACCGTCCGTTGATTCACTAAATACGGAAGGAACTTATGTATCCGTAATCAATAATCTGGCCAGGGGTAACTATTCGGTAGAGATAAAAGATAAGAACTATGCCGGAATTGCTAACGCATGCTATCTGTCGGAAACATTTACATTAACAGAACCTGAACCCATTATTATTCAGGTTGAAAATACCCTGATGGTTCAATGCTATGGAGATTCTTCGGGTATTTTAACAGCTTCTGTAAAGGGAGGAGTGCCTTACGAACAAACGGCATTACCTTATACATATACGTGGTATAAGCAAGTAGATGGCAACGAAGTATTAATTGCCGGACAGAACGATAGTATTATTTACAAACTCCCCATCGGAAAATACAAAGTTAAAATTGCGGATAGCAGCTTCCCGCCTAATACAGAAGAATCCGGTTGGATGGAAATTACGCAGCCAGATTCACTCGAGATCAGTTATACTACCCAGGGAGTATCATGTTTCGGTATGAACGACGGATTTATCCGAGTAAAGGCGGCAGGCGGTGTAGGTGGTTATCAGCTCTTCTGTAAGAACCTGGAGAGGGATTCTGCTTATATAGAATATGCTATGAATGTTACTGATTCAACTTTTTATATAGAAAATCTTTACGGGGGTAACTATTCTTTTTATGTGATGGATGCACATAGCTGCTATGCTAAAATTGATGGTGATGAAATACATGAAGTATTCCTTAACCAGCCAAACGGTCCTTTACGCTTCACTTCTGCCCTGTCGTACCCGGTTTCAGGAGCCGGGGCGAAGAACGGACGGCTGGTGGTGGGCATTGCCGGGGGTACGCCCGAGGATGATAACACCTATACGGTTGTATGGAAAAGAGAGGCAGACCAGGCGATAATGGATGCAGTAACCTCTTTTGAAAACGGGGTATTTACTTCCACATTAAAAAACCTGGAAGCATTAGAATATACGATTGAGGTATATGATAAAAACTATGATATACATGCAGATAAAACAATGGCATGTTTCCTGTCAAGAACATTTACTATTACAGAACCCGAAGAGCTGGTAGTCATTCCGGAAGAAACACATGTTGTGACTTGTCACGGAATGAATGACGGAGAACTGGTGATACACGCCACGGGTGGCGTGCAGAACCTGGCGCCGGATAGCCTGCCGTACAAATATACCTGGTTCAAGGAAACAGGAGGAAAATATTGGGAAATTAACGGACAGACCGATAGTATATTGACAAATCTGACAAGCGGAAAGTATCGCGTAAAGGTGGAAGACTATAGCTGGATAACCAATTGGATCGAAATTGATTACGAACTGGTTGAACCAGCTCCGTTGGAGGCTACGGCCACGGAAGCGTTTGTTACCTGCGGCGAGATAGTGGATGTAACCGTCGATGTAACAGGTGGGACACCGCCTTACCGGTACGAATGGAACACGGGCGACACGACACAAATGTTGCTAAATGCCGGGCCGGGACAGTACATCGTATTTGTTACCGATTCGCGGGGATGTACCACAACGGCCATGTCTAAGATAACTACTGCCGGAGGACTTAGTTTCAATGTGAAACTGAATGATCCGCTATGTTACCTGGGGTCGAACGGAAGTATCGAACTGAACGTAACGGGGGGAATGCCTCCGTATACTTATCAATGGAGTACGGGAGCCACTACGCAACACTTATCAGGCGTTCCGGCGGGTAATTATCATGTGACGGTGCGGGATAGCGAAAATTGCTCCCTTTTCGAATCGTATACATTATCCGACCCGGAAGCCATAACAGTCGACGTCGGCGAAGACCGCACACTCTGTATCGGACAAAAGCACTTGCTGGCTCCCGTGGTGGAAGATCCGCTGACACGCTTCAGTTGGACCGGACCTGACGGCTTTACATCTACCGAACCTCAGATTTGGGTAGAGAAAGCAGGCATATACAGCCTGACCATTACCGACAGTAACGGTTGCCAGGCAACGGATGAAATGGAAATAACCGGAAGGAATGTCAACATCGATTCTGAAATAGCAATTGCATCCAATGTATTTGCCGGCGATTCAATTGTGGTGGTAAATATCAACAACTTCGATTACGACAGGGTAGAATGGCTTATCAAGGAATCCGATTCCCTGGTTATACTCGAACAGAACGAACATTCGGCTAATATACGGTTTAACAAGACCGGCTACTATACCATCGGCATGCGTACTTATGTAGGCGACTGTTATCAGGAAGTGACTAAATCGGTAACCGTCACCGACCCCGACAATAACGGATACAATCCTTTCGGCGAATCGATCGTCAATAAATTCGTGGTCTAC
This sequence comes from Tannerellaceae bacterium, assembly GCA_032058265.1. GTDB lineage: Bacteria > Bacteroidota > Bacteroidia > Bacteroidales > Tannerellaceae > DFXE01. The sequence goes on along the minus strand of DAMCDT010000159.1, from coordinate 1,883 downwards.
CCCAATCCGAACGACGGACGCTTCAGCGTTGAAGTCGGCATGAATAAGATCAGTTCCATCCGCCTGCGGATTGTCAGTGTCGGCTCAGGACTGACGGTAAGTGATACCCGTTACAGCGGGCAGAAAGATTATATCATCCCGTACGACCTGTTTATGGTTGGCGGCGTATACGCAATATTACTGGAGACACCATCAGGCTATATGAATATAAAAATGGTTGTAAAATGAAACAAGTCCGCCAATTGATAAGCTGTCTTTTCCTGTTCCTTTACACAACAATGGCATACGGGCAGGCTACCTATCCCGTACAGGTTTTTACACAGCTTACACCGCCTTATACGCCATACGTGCCGGGTTATTATACCGGGTCAGGGCAGAAACTGAGAGTGACACTTATCAATGTGGACATGCAGCAGCCGGTGCTGAATGTATACCTTAGGATGAAGATCAGTTCGTCGTCCTTCTCCATTATAAACCCGCCGGAAGTGTATACGCCCCCGATGCAGCTCCAGGCCGGCGTCGCGCAAACGCTTACCGATTACGACCTGGCCGGCTATTTCCGCCGCGAAAATATCCGTGTCAGCGGAGGGCAGAGCGAGTTTAACCGCACACAATTATTGCCCGATAACTTCTACCGCTTCCATTTCGAAGTGTATGAAGTAAATACCAACCGCCTCCTGAGCAATCCCAATACCGGATTTGCGCAGGCGATGATCGCGTCGGGCGATCCGCCGGTACTGACCATGCCTGAAAAGGGGACCGTTATCAAAGAGTCCGTGATCCCGTCTATCTTCTTTTCGTGGACGCCACGGCACATGAACTCCGTCGCTTCGGCCTACGGTACGGAATACGAATTCACCCTGGTCGAGATATACGACAAACAAACGGCGCCGGAGAATGCTTTCCTCTATTCGCGGGTGCTGTATACCGAAACGACCCGTTCCACTTCCTTTATACATACCGCCGCGCAGCCCATGCTGATACCCGGGCTGCGGTATGCATGGCGCGTACGGGCGGTGGCGCGTGAAGGCGTGGAAGAAGCTAATATCTTCAAGAACAACGGCTATAGCGAAGTGTGGTATTTCGACTATGCGGCCGATTGTAAGATCGTGCAATCGAGCGCCGTCGTATACGAAAAAGGTAAGGCAAACATCACATGGGTAGATGTCGGCGCGCTCGATTATACGGTCGAATACCGCAAGAAAGGTTCAACCAAGTGGTACACCGGAGGCATTACGGGAGACGTGTGCAGCCTTTACAACCTAAAATACGGAACGGAATATGAATACCGCATCGGCTCCCGTTGTGTGGCAGGCGATATATTCCAGTACGGTGAAATCAAAGGTTTCCGCGTGCCCGAAGAAGACAGAAGCCCCGAGTGCGGACTGATGCCCGATATCAATATTGCCAACAAGACGCCGATCTCCGCCCTCGAACCGGGCATGCCGGTTATGGCAGGCGACTTCCCCGTATTCATTACAAGGGCGAGCGGCTCGGGAACATTCTCCGGCGAAGGCTACGTTGGTATCCCCTACCTCAGCCGCGCACAGGTGGCCGTTACATTCACCAATATCGTCGTCAATACTGACAACCAACTCATCAGCGGATTCTTTGAAACGAAGTATGACGCGACAAGCAATAACCTGCTGGCCGATATAGACCAGGCTCTTACCGGTGGTAAGGGAGTCGGCGATATACGCACAGGCGAAGAACGGGCGGCCTTCGAGGTTGATTATGTGATCAACCCCAATATCAAAGCCATTCCTTTAAAGACAGACGATACCGAGGATGGAATTAGGGGAAATGAAGGCGGCACACAAACTACGGGCGGACAAAACCCGGAATATACCTTTACATTCACCGATGATAAAGGCAACACCCAC
>DAMCDT010000158.1:0-8759 GCA_032058265.1 Tannerellaceae bacterium | reverse complement strand
TTTTACTAAGAAAACGATCTTTATACATGTTTATCTGATTGTTGTACGCTCTCCGATCCAACCGCCAATTGTGACAGATTTTCCCTTTTCCAAATCAGGGTGCATGAAGATATCTTCTGTTGAAGGGAAATGGGCACGATAAGTATTGATCAGGTTAGCTGCTTCTGAAGCGGCTTCCGGATCTACTTGTCTTGCTCTCTCAAATTTATCTACAGCGGCGTAATAAACGACTTTTCTCATTACAGCATCGTTCGGATAAACGCTTGATGCAGTTTTAGCATACATCTGTCCGATCAGAATATAAGGTTTACCGTAATTCGGATTGGCTTCAATCGCTTTCTGGCAATACTGTCTGGATTTTGAATAATTGTTTTGTTCGAAAAGAAGTAGAGCTATCATATAATAGTCTTCAGCTTTTGTTGCATTATCTGTTTCCATACTGGCTGCTTCTTCAAAATATTGAATAGCCGTATTGTAGTCGTTTCTTTTTACAGCACGTCCGGCTAGTCCCATAGCTGATTCAGCAGTAGGTTCCAGTCTGTGTGCATATTCAGAAGCAGCAAAATAAGCTTCGATTTCATTACAACGCATTCTTCTAAGTAAAGAAACAGTTTCTTTCAGATAAGGGAGGTTATCCTTATTTTGTTCAACTTTTTCACCATATAAGTTTTGAAGAGTTTCGCAATCAGCTGCCCCACTATTAGCAAAACCATTATCCAAACCAGATTTCAAAGGTTGAAGTGCAGCCAATTCCTTTTCGTTATTAGAAGCAGTGGCAGCAGCAATCTGTGAATCCAAGATAGCAGAAGCTTTCAAATAATCCTGGATATATGTTTCTTTATGGTTCTCATCTGCGGAGAGTAATAAATTGGACGCAAGCATAAAATAAGACACAGCTAACGATTCTGTTTTATCGCCATATTGGTCAACCACTTCTTTTGTCCATTGATACATTAGTTTAGGATCGGCATTATCTCCCTTATATTGGAAATAATCTTGTGCCTTACGTGATACAATCCAGTCTTTTCCATATCTGTTATCATCTCCGAAATACTTTACACGTTGATCGTATACACCCATTAACTTATCAATTAATGCGTCCCTTTTAGCAGGATCAGCTTCATTACCTATTTCCCATGCAACTATACGTGTTCCGTATAGATAGATATCTTTTGTAGCCGCAGGACATTCCTCATAAGCAATCTTCCAAAACTCATAAGCGTCTTTGTAATTTCCGGCTTTTGCATAAGGAACGAATAAGCTGATGTTTGTAATACAGCGGATACTGTCTTCTCCGGAACCGAATGGAGTCCCGTTATCTACGCCTTTTTGGGCGTATGCACCGAATGTTCCTATCAAACATCCGATAGCAAGTAAAAATACTTTGATCTTCATATTCTGTTTAATTTAATGTTTTTACAATTAGATTTATTCGACTTTAAATTTCATGAACCAACGTTCGTTAAAGGTATAATTAACAGTAAACCGGAAGTACTGTTCATCAATCAATGCCCTTGAGTCTGGCTTAATCTTCACGTATTCAAAGGACAAGTTCAAAAGGGAACGGTTATCAATTAATGGTAGTCCTAACCCGATACTGGCTCCGTATTCATTATAGCTTGAATCTTTTATCCTGAGATAAGAATTGCTGTAATGTACTCCGGCGCGGTATCTTACCCGGCTAAAGAAGGCTCTATTTTGATAATCCGGAATGAATTCAGCACCTCCGGCTACGCGTATCCGGTTTTTAAATCCATCCTTACTATCAAAAAATCGAGCTTGGCTCCAATCTTCATATAGAACATCTGCAGCCAAAGTTAGTTTATTTTGTTTAACATACGAAATACCGAAACCAATTGAATTAGGTAAATCGAATGACTGATTGGTAGTTGTATCTGATTCCGTAACGCTTGTTCCTTCCCAGAAAATGTCGTATGACGTAGTATTCAGTTTCTTTTTCGGAGAAAAAGCAGCACCAAAGACAAAACTTTCCGTTGCACTGAAAGGGTGAGTATACTGTATACCGAAATCCAGCTTATAATCCTTTACATTTATTTTATTCTCACTGATATTAGTCGTCGCACCGGTAGATTCAATCGTTAATGCATGATCATGGGTGATATTACCAAACAGATAACCAACATTGGCTCCAACTGAAAGACGCTTCTTCCATATATCTATAGACACTCCAAGATACACTTCGTTTAATCCGCCTTTACCGGTAAATCGATTTGTGTAATTAATTCCTTCATTAATTTCTTTCGATCCATAATCATATCCTACGTATGAATAAGGTAAAAGCCCTGCACTGACGGCTATTCTGCGATGAATGGGAAATTGCATGGCAATGTATTCAAGATTCCCATTTATATTATTTTGTTTATTGATGCCGTCATCAAACCATGACAGTTGACCTGCAATACCAAAATCGAAAATAAATGTCAAAGAATCCATACTCGTATAAGAGGCGGGATTCAACGGATTTATTTGTTTATTTGAACGCATACCATAACCTACACCTCCCATTGCCCGGCCAGCTCCAAAGGAACGGTCGGCTAATTCACCATAACCATATCTTGTATAGGGCGAGTTAGTGTTGTTTTGTGCAAGCATTGTCAACGGGATGATAACAAGAATGCTTGCTGCTACTACTCTCTTTATTTTCAACATTATACTCTAAGATTCGATTTAATCCTACCAACACTAAATTAATGTTTGCAAAGATGGTGTTTTTTAGCCGTCTGGCAAAATAATTCGTATGACCACCTGTTAAAAAAACCAAAAGGTTAGGATATTTTAGCCGTAGTTCATTGATATAACCATCCATCTCATAACAAATTCCATTTACCACACCGGCCTGGATCGCCGTTGTTGTACCTGTTCCGATCAGGGGTATTTCTTCTTGTTCGCTTACTAACGGTAGTTTTTTTGTAAAATGGTTCAGTGCTTTAAAGCGCGTTGTCATGCCCGGAGAAATATTTCCACCCAGATAAATACCTGATGATTCAATTATTTCATAAGTGATAGCGGTACCTGCGTCTATTACCAGGATATCATTTTCCGGCTGTAGAAAATTAGCTCCTACTACAGCAGCTATTCGGTCTTTTCCTAATGTCTCAGGTGTTTGATATTGTACTTTTACAGGTAATTCGGTGCGCTCATTTAATAAGATAAATACCTGTAATTCATTATTTAAATAAGAAATAAGTTCCGCGTCTGTTTCAATGACTGTTGACATAATGCCATAGGTCAGTTTATATTGTTCAAAAAGAGAGAACAGAACATCGGTTTTAAAGTCGTCATGAATAAAAGTTGCTTTCAAACGACCTTTATCAAATACGGCTACCTTGGTCGAGGTATTTCCCTGCTCGATAATAAGATTCACTGTGTGTAGATTTTCTGCAAAGTAAGATAAAAAAGTTGAAATCTTTCTTATATTATTATTGTAATTACTGATATTTGTCTTTCTCAATAGGGAGGATTATTCTTTAATACCATAATATATTAATGCCACCGTCATGGCACAACTATGCCATGACGGTGGCATTAATATGCCTTCCCCTTGGCACAACTGTGCCAATACGATGGCACAAAGTCCGGTTAATATTAAATGTGCGTTTAGAATGTTAAACAAATATTTTTAGCATATATCAAATAAAAGGCACTATTTTTGTTGTTATATAAAATATGTATCAACCTGATTTCTTGATGAAGAAGATATTATTGCTATTTATCCTGTCTGTTTTTATATTCTCTGTTCATGCACAAACCGGGTTAAGTGATGAAGCGCAGATCAGTATTCTGACGTGTACTCCTTCTGAAGAGGCTTCTTTTACAGTGTATGGGCATACGGCTATACGGGTATGGGACCCGGAAAGGAATATGGATGCTATTTTTAATTATGGGATTTTCGATTTCAATAAGCCGAATTTCATTTACCGTTTTGCAAAAGGAGAAACCGATTATAAGTTAGGTATTACCACTTTTGATAGGTTCCTTATGGAGTATCAAATGCGGGGTAGTGGAGTAACAGAGCAGGTTTTAAACCTTACGACTGACGAAAAGGCAGGTATTTGGAATGCGCTATTGATCAATGCCCGGCCTGAGAATGCCGTTTACAGGTATAATTTCTTTTTTGATAATTGTGCGACACGTCCCGTAGCTCTTGTTGAGAGGTCTGTTGATGGAACGGTTGTATATAACCATCCGAACAATCCGCAAACATTCCGCGACCTGATTAATTATGCCATGCGTAATAAACCGTGGTTGATTTTCGGGACGGAACTGGCTTTAGGCGCTCCGGCGGATCGTATAGCGACTCCTCATGAAGAATTATTTTTGCCTTTGTATTTAGAATCAGCTTTTGATAAAGCTACAATTAAGAGTGCCGATGGTACGGAACGTCCATTGGTAAAGCAAACGAACATACTGGCAGAAGAGATTCCGGAAGATATCGAACCTATTTTTTTTACGCCTTTAGTGGTAAGCTTACTTTTACTGGCGATCGTCCTGATACTTACCTTCCTGGAATGGAAAAAGAAGAAATATTACCGGTGGCTGGACTGTTTGTTGTTTTTTATTGCCGGTATTGCCGGTGTGATTATCTTCTTTCTGGCTTTTGTGTCGGAACATCCGGCAACCTGGCCTAACTGGTCGGTCGTATGGTTACATCCGTTTCATTTAATAGGAGTAGTACTCTTTGCGGTAAAAAAGTTTAATAAGGCTGCTTATTACTATCATTTTATTAACTTTGCGGCGCTTACGCTGATGCTGTTAGGTTGGTATTTTATCCCGCAGCATTTCAATGCAGCATTTTTACCATTAGTGCTCTGCTTATGGGTGAGATCAGCGCGAAGCGTTTTTATAAAATGAAATTTTGAATGAGAAGATTATTAACATCCCTTATTGCTATATTAGCCGTAACTACCAATATAGATGCTCAACAGGCGCCTAAACTGGTTGTTTACATTACGGTTGATCAATTACGGGGCGACTACATAGAGTACTTTTACAATACCTTTGGAGACCATGGATTCAAACGTTTGATGAATGAAGGTATTGTCTATAACAATATCCGTTTTGAATTCTCCAATATAGACCAGGCAAGTGCTTTTGCTACGTTATTTACAGGAAGTAATCCTTGTTTTCATGGGATCATGGGAAATAAAACTTTTGATTTCAACAGGGAGCAGGAGGTTTCCGTATTGAACGATCCTGATTTCCTGGGTAATTATACCCGTGATAATTACTCTCCTCGAAAATTTTATGCCTCCACTATTGGAGATGAACTAAAGATAGCCTCTAAAGGACGTAGTGATGTATTTTCAATAGCCCCTGATGCTGAAAGCGCTATATTATCGGCAGGTAATGCCGCAAATGCAGCGTTCTGGCTTGATAATATTAACGGTAAATGGGCAACCACTACGTATTATAAAGGACTTCCCTGGTATGTAGATCGTTATAATAACGGTCAGGAGTCTTTGCCTTTACGGATAGACCGGATGGTATGGACACCTACATTGGCTATTGATAAATACAAAGCATTCCCGTATGTGACAGATGAACAGTCGTTTCGTCATGTATTCAATAATAATCAATTGAATTGTTATCCTGACCTGAAGACTTCCCCTTTGATTAATAAAGAAGTGAACCGTCTGGCGCTTCAGTTTCTGGAGTATGCCGCCTTCGGTACGCGCAGTTGTCCGGATATGCTATCAATCACTTATTATGCCGGCAACTTTAACCGGATAATGAATAAAGAATATAGCCGCGAAATACAGGATTTATATCATCAGTTGGATACGGATATTGAAATATTGTTGGGGGCCATTGATAAAAAGGTTGGCCTGGCTAACACACTGATCGTATTTACCGGTACCGGTTACTATAAAAGCTTGGAAGACTATCCGTCAGAGATTCAATTAAGCGGCGGGGATTTCTATCCCAAAAGGTGTATAGCGCTATTGAATATGTACCTGATGCAATTGTACGGACAGAAGAATTGGGTAACAGGATATTACAACAGTCAGATATTCCTAAACAGGAAAGCTATTGAAGATGAAAAGTTAGCGCTTGAAACCGTACAAAATAAAGCAGCAGAGTTTGTTGCACAATTCTCAGGTGTGCAACATGTAACGACTGATTGTGCCTTACGTAACGGTGACTGGAACGAAGGTACCGTTAAATTCAGGAATGGGACGCATCATCTGAAAAGAGGTGATATTATTATTGAACTACAGCCCGGCTGGAAAATAAATAATGAAGTACAAGGTGAAAAAGTTAAAGTAATCCGCAATAATGCTGTGGTTACTCCATTGATCTTTATGGGTAACGGATTAAAGCCAAAGCACATTTACCGCGAGGTGAAAGCTACCGAAATAGCTCCTACCGTAACCCATATCCTACGGATACGCCCGCCGAATGCCACAACTGAACTACCACTCAGGGAATTTACGGTCGACAAATAATAATTGACAGTTGACAAGTGACAAGTGACAAATCCTTGATAACTAATAATTAAGAGATAAATAATACAATAAAATAATAGGAAGAAAAGAGAAGTATTGAAGGCATTTTCAATTTTCGATTTTCAACTTTCAATTCAAAGAAAATGGGATTTAATGAGTTTATGACAAAGCTGTTCGGCAATAAGTCGCAGCGTGACCTTAAAGAAATCGATCCGTATGTAAAAAGAATAAAAGATGCTTATCCGGCGATAGAAGTTCTTTCAAACGACGAATTACGTGCGAAAACAGATGAAATAAAAGAACGTATTCAGAATTATGTAGCAGAAGAAAGAGCCAAGGTAGAAGAACTACGGAAAGGCATTGATGATAAAGAACTGGAAGAACGTGAAGCGATATGGGCTGAAGTTGATAAAATAGAAAAGGAAATAACCGACAAAATGGAAGTAATTCTGGATGAATGCCTTCCCGATGTATTTTCTATTGTTAAAGAGACTGCGCGTAGGTTTACCGAAAATGAAGAAATTGTTGTTACTGCTAATCAGTTTGACAGGGATTTGGCTGCGAAACACGACTTCGTAAGTATAGAAGGAGATAAAGCAATTTATCTGAACCATTGGACAGCAGGAGGAAATGAGATCACATGGGATATGATACATTACGATGTGCAACTATTCGGTGGTGTGGTTCTTCATAAAGGAAAGATTGCTGAAATGGCAACCGGTGAAGGTAAAACGTTAGTGGCTACTTTACCGGTATTCCTTAATGCATTGACGAAAAATGGTGTGCATGTCGTGACGGTAAATGATTACCTGTCTAAACGTGACTCCGAATGGATGGGACCACTTTATATGTTCCACGGCCTTTCTGTTGATTGTATCGATAAACACCAGCCAAACTCGGATGCACGCCGTGCCGCGTATCATGCCGATATTACATTTGGTACGAATAATGAGTTTGGTTTTGACTATTTGCGTGATAATATGGCGATCAGTCCCAATGATTTGGTTCAGCGCAAACACAACTATGCCATTGTCGACGAGGTTGACTCCGTATTAATTGATGATGCCCGTACTCCGTTAATCATTTCGGGTCCAATCCCACGTGGAGAAGAACAATTATTTGAACAGTTCCGTCCGAATGTGGAACTCATTGTAAATGCCCAGAAGAATCTGGCAACCAAATTGCTTACGGATGCGAAGCAGAAAATGGCAAGCAATGATCCGAAAGTGCAGGAGGAAGGAGCAACACAATTATATCGTTCATTCAAAAGTAACCCTAAGAATAAAGCATTGATTAAGTTCTTAAGCGAACCTGGTGTAAAGTCTGAAATGCTCAAGATTGAAGCAAGATACATAGCCCAGAATAACAGGGAAATGCCTTATTTGATCTACGACGTTGACGAGGAACAAGAAAAGGAAAATACTAAAATTCGTAAAGAGAATGACGATATTGAAAAGAAGAATAAGGAGATCGAAAAAGAAAATGAAAAAATAAGGATAGAAAATATCAGGTTAAGAGCGGAAGGTAAAGAGATTCTTACGGAAAAAGAACTGCTTCCTAAGTCTGATAAAGAAGAAGTCTGGGGTCCGAATGCCCTCTATTATTCGATTGATGAAAAGAACAATAGTATCGAAATAACGGATAAAGGCCTAAAGCTTCTTTCAGGTAAATCGGAAGATCCTCAGTTCTTTGTGCTTCCGGATATTGCTTCCGAATTATCGGAGCTGGATAATATGAAAGGAAGTGAAGAAGAAATTCAAGCTAAGAAAGATGAGATACTTGCCAACTACTCTATAAAGAGCGAGCGGGTACATACGGTTAATCAGTTGCTCAAAGCCTATACTTTGTTTGAGAAAGATGACGAATATGTCGTTATGGATAATAAGGTAATGATTGTTGATGAGCAAACAGGCCGTATCATGGAAGGACGTCGTTATTCTGACGGCTTGCACCAGGCGATTGAAGCTAAAGAGCGTGTAAAAGTAGAAGCAGCCACACAAACATTTGCTACCATCACATTACAGAATTACTTTCGTATGTATCATAAGCTGGCTGGTATGACTGGTACGGCAGAAACCGAAGCAGGCGAATTATGGGACATCTATAAATTAGATGTTGTTGTGATTCCGACAAATCGTCCGATCGCCCGTATTGATATGAACGACCGTATCTACAAAACAAAACGTGAAAAATACAATGCTGTTATTGATGAAATCAGTGATTTAATAAATGCCGGACGTCCGGTACTGGTTGGTACAACGTCAGTTGAAATATCTGAACTGCTCAGCCGTA
>DAMCDT010000157.1:0-8775 GCA_032058265.1 Tannerellaceae bacterium | reverse complement strand
ATCAACTAATACACCATCAAAATCAAAAAGAGCAGTTTTCATTTGTCTTATTTCATTTATAATTTTTATAATATAAAAAAAGCGATAAATTAATTATCGCTTTGTATTAGCAGTCAATATTATTTTTTACCTAATAAATAACTATCTATCTGTTTCACAAACTCTTCACGGGGAAGTGCTCCTTGTGCAATCTGGGGCACTCCATCTTTTGGTACAAACAAAAGAGTTGGAATACTCTGTATACCGAAAGCTCCGGCCAATTCCTTCTCTTTATCAACATCAACCTTATAAATAATAATATCATCTTTATAGAGAGTGGCTAAATCTTTCAATATAGGAGAGACTTTTTTACATGGTCCACACCAATCTGCGTAGAAATCTATGATACAGGGTTTGTCTCCTTCATATACCCATTTCTCTTGATTATTTTCATAATCAAAGACTTTTGCCAGAAAATCAGCTTTATCTAAAACAATCACCTCTCCCTTTTCTGCTGTCTTATCGTTTTTTTTATCTGTCTTAGCCGACATGGAACAGCTTATAAGTGATAGTATGACAGAAAGCATTAAAAAACCTTTCAATTTCTTCATATAATGCATAATACAAAATTAATATTAGACACAAAAATAGAAATAATTATCATTGTCAAACACACCTAAACTTATAAAGAAAAATAATAGAACTAAAAGAAGAAAAAAGCCTTACAAATATTAGGAAATTATAAAATATTATTTACCTTTGCACCGCATTTAAATAAGAATGCAAGACATTGTGGAAATATTGGAAAGGTGGCAGAGTGGTCGATTGCGGCGGTCTTGAAAACCGTTGAACTGAGAGGTTCCGGGGGTTCGAATCCCTCCCTTTCCGCAAAAGTCCTACAAATTAATAATTTGTAGGACTTTTTATTTGTATAGGCGTCTGGTACATGTCGAGACGCAAAATCATGTCTCTATGAAACACATAGAGTGGCCCCATAAACGGCATCAACTCGTGTATTTAATTTAATGATAACGAGGCCGGAGGCGAAGTTGTAAAACTCTACAGCCATCTTTCTATGCTCTATTTAATAAAAAGTATATTCAAAAGAATATATTCTTACGTTAAAGTTATTGTGCCATCATATTGGCACAAGTATGCCATCAGGGTGGCACAGTAGTGCCAACCGCAAGGCACGATAGTGCCACCCTGATGGCACAAATCAGGAATTGTAAACAAAATGAATATTCATTTAAAGAAACCATTAGTTACTCTAATAGTAGTTATAACTTCATCATAGGGATTTGTTTCCGCACAGATATAAAGTTCAAATGTCCACAATGGCAAAATGTACAGGAAAACTATCCGTGATGATTCATACTTAGTGTTTATCTTCAGCTATATTTTCAGGTTCATTGGTGCTTACGTACTCTGCTTCATTGAGGTTGCGTTCTTTAATGGCGCGGTTTTCACAGCGGCTGCAGAGGCTTGTTATATTTTTTAATTCCCTTGATTGGGCTACTGTTCCTTCGAATATTTCATCAGTTCTGGATGTGTTGATATATGAGCAATCATCATATAAGTGATAAACTTTGCCTGATTTAGTCCAGTAAACATCATTTTTACCATCGTTCAGCCATTCTACGCGGTTTGTTTCTTCAGTGTACTGTTCTATGGATGCCGGATTGAAATCAAAACCGAGAATTGCAGCAATAATTAATGCTCCGGCGGCTACTCCACCTAAGATACCTTTTTGTTTTCCATCCAGGTTTTTATTTGATAAAACGAAAATAACCAATGGTAAAAAGGCTATGATCGCCGCAACCATTCCTAATTGGTTTTGAATAAAGAACTTGAACTTTTCTTTTTCGGATGCCGGATCCAGCCGGTTTGATTTTTTCCAGAGAAATGAACCGATGACAACAAGAAGCAAATCGATAACAATCAGGACAATGATCCAGGTCATATTTATCGGCTCTTTGAATAATAGTGAGATCGCAAATATTTGCGCTGCTATGGCTAGAAACCATAAAACTCCTGCGATAACACGTAACTGGGTTGCTTTTCCTTTGCTTTCAGGTGTGGGTACAAATGTTTTTTGTTGTTTTGGTGAAGAGGTTTCTCCTCCTTCGACGCGGGTAATTTTTCTATCCTTTTCCATAAAATAAAATGTTTAGGTATTGTTTTTCCAGTTATTCTTTTTGTAATAGGTTAATCATTTCACACGGTTATTCAGGCAAACTGCTGTAAAAATACAATAAAAATTGTTATTTAAAAGTTTGTTTTAAAGAAAAATTATGAGTTTTTTACCACAATGGATAATTTATTTTGTGACAATTTTCACTTATGTTCGACATATAGAGTATAACAATTAAAATTGTGCCGTGGAGAAAGAGTTTTTAGAAATGATAAGAGAACATAACGCGATCATTTATAAGGTGGCCTCCCTCTATGTTGATAAAGATAATGTACTGGATGATTTGTATCAGGAAGTAGTCTTGAATCTATGGAAATCATTCCCTAACTTCAGGAAAGAGAGTAAGTCGTCTACCTGGATATATCGTGTTGCATTGAACACATGTATTTCGTTTTTCAGGAAGAGCAGTAAAAAACCAATGTATATCGAACTATCTCCCGACCTGAAAGTATCATCAGAAGACAATAGCCATTATATAAACGAGCTATATGCTTTGATCAATCAGCTCAATAAACTTGAACGCGCGATTATTTTCCTGTATCTGGAAGACAGGCCTTATAAAGAGATTGCTAATATCATGGGGATCACTACATCGAATGTTTCAACGAAGATCAATCGTATCAAAGAGAAACTAATGAAATTGTCAAATAAGTAATTAAAAAAATAGTTCTTATGGATCTGGAAAGATTAAAACAATAATGGCAAAATAATAAATCGTTTAAAAAAGAAATAGACGAAAACATTATCAAAGAAATGCTCGCCAACAAAAACAAAGGCGCCTTAAACAGGATCAAGCAGAATGAGAAAGTCGGATATCGTATGTTACCGTTATTAGTATTTGCAATGATTTTAATGTCATCATCCATTGTCTTGAGAGGTGGTTTTGGTATGATATGGATATTAATGCTGATACCCATCGGAGCTTTCCTATGGCATTGGGGCAATTATCTATGCAGATTTCTTGATAAAATTGATATGAGCCGGATGAGTGTTACCGAAGTATCAAAATATATATTGAAATACAAAATCTATCTGATAAGGCATACTATTATAGCTGCTGTATTCCTTCCTGTTTACCTGGGTGTATGGGCTTATCATTTTTATATCGTACAACATCCTGATGTATTACCCGGAACTGACTTAAAAATAGCATTGGCTCTTTATTTACTATCAGCACTTGTACTGTTTTTTATAATAATATGGTTTCGGTTCTTCAGACATATCCGTACTATACAAAAGAATCTAAAAGAATTAGAAGAGTTTACTGATGAAGAATAACTGTTCAGCCTCTTTTTTTGAGGCTGAATTATCAATGCACATTTACTTCCAACGGTTCTTTTATTTTCTTTGAAAAGTCATGGACGTGCCTGTACCAGCTGGCTGACGTTTCAAAACCATATTTGCTCCATCCTGCTCCGGCGTAATAGGTGTAATTACTGCCGGGAATATAGTTACTGATGGCTAATACATGTCCGTTGGCCTTTCTGTCTTTCTTTTCTTCATCGGAAAACATTACAGCTTGGGCTTCTTCAAGTTTATCAGGAAAAACTGCCCCTACATATATTTGTCCGTTAACGGGATCGACAGGATCGGCATAAGCGATAAAACCATTCTGTACATCTGTCTGGTAATCATTACTTGGCTCATGTAAAACAATTCCTGTTACAATGGGTGTCTGTTTACTCAAGTTATCAAACGAAACAATAAATTTGTTTAATTGAGAGCCTGCATCCAGCGAAATAATCCGTGTTTCGATCACATTCGCATCATCACCTACCGTTAAAGGATGATAGGTTAGTTTAACCGTCATACGTAACGGACCGTTATCAATTATATCATAGGTCTTATAACAGTAAGGATAAACAATATTTCCATCTGATAATAGAGCTGATGTCCCCGCCCCTAAAGTCGGACCGACAGAATAATAATCTAATCCGTTTCCATGATCAGTATGATAAGATATACCATTTGTCAGTTCCTGATAATACCTGTCTTCCACAACAAGCTGGGGAACGCTCTTCACCCAAACATCATATCCAAATGCCCGTTCACCAGTCGCTTGTAATGCAGGGCCGTACGTACGGAAAGCAATCCTGTCGTTCTCCCAGGCAATATCATCCAAACGTTCGGGATAATGTTTCGCGTATGTTACTGTTTCGTAAGAGCGTGGCTTACCCTCTTTAATTGTATAGTTTATAACTTCATGTGCCTTTACCTTTACAGGGAATATCAGCTTTTTATCATAAGTAATCTGATAAGGTATTTCTTTTCCGTTAAGATCGGCGATGATAAATTGTCCTTCCTTGAAAAGATCGGTTATTGTGGCATAATCTAATTCAACTATTTCATTTGTTCTTTCAAAATCAGACGTATTGGAAATAGATATTGTCTTCCCATTGTCAGAGCTACAAGCAAAGGTGAGGGCTATTAATAGCAGGTAAATAATCTGTTTCATAATTTAGTTCTATATTATTTCCGGTAAAAATAGGAATATTCATTTACATTCCGCCTTTTCATGTAATTGATTATAAAAACGACGTACATCATCCTTGTAAATGATGTACGTCGTTTTTACATAAGTAATTAGCAAGATCGGTCTTTATTCCGGTTCTGTCGTCTGAACTCTGCGCATACAACCGCAGTAGCGATGGCTACATTGAGAGATTCGGACGTTTCGGCTGTCTCAGGATAATTAGGGATATATAGTTTTTCGGTTATAAATGATTCGATGGACGGACGTATGCCGTTTCCTTCATTTCCCATAATGATAATCCCTTTATCAGAAAGAGTTTTGTTGTAGATGTTGTCTCCATCCAGGAAAGTACCATAGCAGGGAGCCGATGAAGATGCCGTTCTGTTAAGATACTCTTCGAGATCTGTATAATGTATCTTTACCCTTGATAAAGCGCCCATCGTTGCCTGTACTGTTTTAGGAGCGTAAGCATCAGCAGTATCCATACTGCAAACGATATGGCTGATACCAAACCAGTCTGCCATTCGTATAATGGTTCCGGCATTACCGGGATCTTGTACGCCGTCCAGCATTAAAATAAGTTGTGTGGCAGGATCGGCTTCTTCAATTGGATAAACGGGGCGTTTGAATACGGCTATAACATCCTGCGGATTTTTAAGTAAGCTTGCTTTACGTATATCGTCGCGGCTTCCCTCCAACAGTTCTTTAGCCGGAATATCGCCTTGCGTAGCCATCCACGAAGGGGTTGCTACGATCAACTCACTTTCAAAAGAATAGAGCATATCGGCAACCAGTTTATTACCTTCTGCAATAAAAGCATTATTCTCATTCCTGAACTTCTTATGTTCTAACGAACGGATATATTTAATTTTATTCTTACTCAGCATATTCACGCTTTTTACAAAACAAATGTACGCGAATTTCTCTAAATTAGACTACATTTGCGTCCGTAAATAGGTTACGACATGAAAGGCATTTCCCGTTTTCTTACAATCATTTGCTTCGTATGGTTGCTGGCATCCTGCACCTCTACGAAGTTTGTGCCCGACGGTGAATATTTGCTTGATAAAGTAATCATAAACACAGACAATAAACAATATAAAGCTAACGAGATCAAAGCTTACCTGCGGCAACAACCAAACTTTAAGGCTTTCGGTTTAATGAAATGGCAGTTGTACGTATACGGATGGTCTGGCAGGGATGGTAATAAATGGGTAAATAAACAACTTCGCCGGATGGGGGAAGCTCCTGTTATCCTCGATACCACACTTATTGAACAATCTGTTGAGGAAATAGATCGTTTTATGACCAATAAGGGGTATTCCAATGCGGAACTACATAACTCTATTGATACATACAAATACAAAAAAGCGGTAGTTACTTATGATATTGTAAGTAATGATCCTTATGTAATAAGAGACTACAAAATGGAGTTAAGCGATCCGGTGATCGACAGTATCGCTCATTTAAAGCCTCCGGTGCGTTCAAGGATATCAGCGGCTTTTCGTTCTTCCCCCGATGATTATATTCCTGTAATTAAAGAAGGTGACTTATTTGACCGTGATTTGTTGGACAAAGAACGGCAACGTATTACCAGTCTGGTGCGCCGAAGGGGATATTATGCTTTCAACCGCGACAATTTAGGATATCAGGCCGACAGTTCATTCAACAAAAACATTGTTGATCTGGAAATGACATTAAAACCTTACCGCCAACTTATGCCGGATGGTACAATTGAAGAGAAACCTCATCAACAGTATTATATTAAAGATGTAACGATTTACACCGATTACGATCCTTTACGCCTTGAGGGAGAAGAGCCATTTACTCCGACGGATACAGTAACGAATGGTAATTCAATCATTATCTACGGGAAAAACGGGAAAAGCATACGTCCCAACATCCTGAGACGCAGTAACTACATTACACCTGGACGCCTCTTTAACGAGCGCAGCCTTGAACAAACCTACTCTTCTTACGCTTCCTTAAATGCTCTGCGGAGTGTAAATATCCGGTTTAACGAAGTTAAAGAGAACGATACCATGAAATTAAGGGCCATGATACTTACTTCACCTTCGAAAGTGCATGGATTCGGTGTCGACCTGGAAGGGACAAACTCGGCGGGTGATTTGGGTTTCGCATCAAGTTTGAATTACCGTCATAGGAATATATTCAAAGGTTCGGAGGTGTTATCCACAAGGGTTCGTGGAGCATACGAATCATTAAGAGGCAATAAAGAGTATGGTTTGGATAACTATTGGGAAATAGGTGGAGAAGTTTCTCTTTCCTTTCCGCGATTCCTTTTCCCTTTCCTGAGTGATAATGTGAAAAGAAGGTTTCGCGCAACGACTGAATTTAAGGTAAGTTATAACTGGCAAACGCGTCCGGAATACGAACGCGCTGTATTGTCGGGCGGTTGGGGATACAACTGGCAAGACCGGACAAATGTATTGGCACGCCATACGTTCAACCTGATCGATGTCGATTATCTTTTCCTTCCCCGGTTCAATCAGGATTTCGCTAATTCTTTGCCTGAAGAAACGCTTTTATATAATTACATCGACCAGTTTATTGTGAGCAGTGGCTATTCCTATACATTCAATAACTTTAATCCGCAATTCAGACAACGTAATACCCATTCCTTACGAACATCGGTTGAACTGGCGGGTAACGTACTATATGCATTATCCCACCTTACCGGAGCAAAAAAAGGAGAGAACGGACATTATGAACTCTTCGGCATTGACTATTCCCAGTATGCCAAAATCGATTTTGATTTTGGTAAAGGAATTGTATTAGATGACAGGAACAGATTAGCCTTTCATATAGGCGCAGGAGTCGCCGTACCTTATGGAAATGCGGAAAGGATACCTTTCGAACGTCGTTATTTCTCCGGTGGCGCCAATAGTGTACGTGGTTGGTCGGTACGTTCATTAGGTCCGGGTAGTATGTCGAAAGACTCTGCTTCATTTATTAATCAAGCGGGTGACATCCGTTTGGACGTTAATCTCGAATACCGTACCAAACTATTCTGGAAGTTTGAACTGGCCGCTTTTGTGGATGCCGGTAATATCTGGACCATACGTCCCTATCCCGAACAAAAAAACGGTAACTTCGATTTCTCCCGCTTCTATAAAGAAATTGCTTTTTCATACGGATTAGGACTTCGTTTGGATTTCGACTTTTTCCTGATCCGCTTCGATACCGGCTTTAAAGCTTATGATCCTCAGGAAAAAGGATCCCGACGCTGGGCTATCAGCCGTCCTAACTTCACAGATAACTTCGCATGGCACTTTGCTGTGGGATACCCGTTCTGAAGAATTGAAAATTGAATTGTAAATCGGCCTTAGCCAAAGTTTAAAATTGAAAATTATAAACCCATACTTTTAATCATATTTTGTTAATTTTGCTATGATGTATAACTTTAATAATTATGAACTATGGCAAAGAAAGTAGCAGTTATAGCGTTTGACCCTGTTAATGGGTTTGGATTATTTCAGTATCTTGAATCATTTTTTGAAAATGGTATTCCTTATAAAACATTTGCAGTAGCCGATTCAAAGGAAATCAAAACTAATTCAGGTGTACAACTTATAGTAGATGATGTTATTGCTAATCTAAAAGGGCATGAAGACGACTTCGAGGCGTTGGTGTTTGCATGCGGAGACGCACTCCCTAAGTTTGGAGAAAATGCAGGAAAACAATACAATCAGGATATGATGGCTGTTATAAAAGCGTTCAATGATAAAGGAAAATTGCTGATAGGGCATTGTGCTGCTGCCATGATCTTCGATAGCCTTGGTATTATCGACAACAAGAAAGTAGCTGCTCATCCATTGGCGAAACCCGGAATCAAAAAAGGGAATGTAACAGACGAAAAGTACGAAGTAGACGGTAATATCTATACTGCTCAAACAGAAAATACCATCTGGACAATGATGCCGGAAGTACTTAAAGCTTTAAAATAAAATGAATAAACAATAGATTAATAGATTACATAGAATTTTAAAAGTGTCTTAATTTTAAAATTCTATGTAATCTATTAATCTATGGTTAAATATAAAATTCGATTCCCCATCTTATTTTATTTCAAATTTCAGAACCAAAAGATATTCTTTTAATATTGATA
>DAMCDT010000156.1:0-8793 GCA_032058265.1 Tannerellaceae bacterium | reverse complement strand
AATATCGTCCGTATCACCCGGAACCATAAAAAGAAGTAAAGAGTTCCGTTCAATGTGCCTGAGAAAACGAAGCCCAAGCCCTTTACCTTCGCTTGCTCCTTCAATGATACCGGGAATATCTGCCATGACAAATGAACGGTTATCCCGATAACTAACAATTCCTAAGTTAGGTTCTAATGTAGTAAAGGGATAATTTGCTATTTTAGGCTTTGCAGCAGAAACAACAGACAATAGAGTTGACTTTCCGGCATTTGGAAAACCGACTAAACCAACATCAGCTAATAATTTCAGTTGAAGGATAACCATACGCTCTTGCGAAGGTTCTCCCGGTTGCGCATAACGGGGTGCCTGGTTCGTGGAAGTTTTAAAATTCCAGTTTCCTAGTCCTCCTCTACCTCCTTGTAAAAGAAGAACCTTTTGTCCATCTTCGGTAACATCACAGATATATTCCCCCGTCTCGGCGTCGTAAACAACGGTACCGCACGGCACTTCAATAATACGGTCTTCTCCATCTTTGCCGGAGCTTCTCTTAGCGCTTCCGCTCTCTCCATTCGTAGCCAATACATGTCTTTCATATCTCAAATGGAGTAATGTCCAGTAATTCCGATTCCCGCGAAGATAAACATCACCACCTTTTCCTCCGTTGCCGCCGTCAGGGCCTCCTTTAGGTATATATTTTTCCCGCCGGAAATGTGTAGAACCTCTTCCGCCTTTTCCGGAGCGACAATAAATTTTTACATAATCTACAAAATTCGATTCTGCCATTTTATCAGGGGTTAATGATGATGTATATCTCAATAAAGTATATTAATTATACTTCAATTGTGTTTTTTAAATCGTTTAGTTTTTCTTTTATCAGGTCAAAGATGCCGTCAATTGTTCCCACACCTTTTATCGCGTGATGCTTTCCCTCTTTAATATAATACTCAGTTAAAGGAGCTGTCTGTGAATGATAAACATCCAACCGTGATTTGATGGTTTCAATATTATCGTCACTTCTTCCGGACTTTTTACCTCTTTCCAGCAATCTGTTTATCAATTCTTCTTCTTCAACATGCAGGTTTAACATAACTGTTACATCGGTTCCTCTTTCATTCAACATCTTTTTTAGTGCTTCAGCTTGCGGTATGGTACGGGGGAAACCATCAAAAATCACACCGTTTGTTCCCTCTTTACTATCCAATACTTTAGCAAGGATATCAATGATGAGGTCATCCGGTACTAATTGTCCTTTTGAAATGTATCCTTCTGCAATTTTTCCGAGTTCTGTGCCATTTTTAATTTCATTACGTAACACATCACCAGTTGAAATATGGTCTAATCCGAATTCTTTCGTGATCAATTCGCTTTGTGTTCCCTTTCCTGAACCGGGAGCACCAAAAATTACTACGTTTAACATATTATAGTCTGTTATATATTATATGGTTATTTTTCTACAACTTTATAAATATCGCGGTAAGCACGTCCTAATTCATCATAATCTAATCCGTACCCTACTATAAAATCATTAGATATTTCCAGGCCTACATAGTCAGGTTTTATATTACATTGTAAGGCATCCGGTTTAAAAAGCATGGTTGCCAGTTTAACATCAGCAGCTCCTTCCTCTCTTAATTTATTCATTACATATTTCATCGTATAACCGGAGTCAATAATATCTTCAAGTAAAATAATAGACCGTCCTTTAATATCCGATTTTACATGCATTATTTCTTTTACTTCCCTTGTGGTATGTGTACCCTGATAAGAAGAATACCGCGCGAAAGTAAGCTCGTATGGGCCATTCAGGTAATACATAATATCTGCGATAAACATAAATGCCCCATTTAATACGCCTACAAAAAGAGGATTCGTGCCTTCAATATCTTTTTTAATTTGCATGGCTACCCTCTCGATAGCTTGTTTAATATCCTTTTCGGGGATATATAGTTCAAATTCTTTATCCTTTAACCGAATCCTTTCCATATAGAGTACCAAATATAGGCCGCAAAGGTACGACTTTTTTAAAGGA
This sequence comes from Tannerellaceae bacterium, assembly GCA_032058265.1. Lineage (GTDB taxonomy): Bacteria > Bacteroidota > Bacteroidia > Bacteroidales > Tannerellaceae > DFXE01. Next base: position 6,782 of record DAMCDT010000156.1, on the reverse strand, counting down.
AGCACAAGCAAAAAGACGGTAACATAATAAAGTTTATTTATACATTTGCATTCGTATTTAATCCATATAAATTTATGATAATATGATAAAGATATTTTCCGCCGAAAAAGTCAAAGTACTAGATCAATATACCATTACTCACGAACCTATCCAATCCATTGATTTGGTGGAGAGAGCAGCAACTTTATTTGTTCAGGAATTTGTTCGGCGGTTCTCAAAGCATAGACGGATATTCGTTTTTGCCGGAATTGGTAATAACGGAGCTGATGCTTTAGCCATTGCCCGGCTGCTATTGGAAGAATCATACGACGTAGTGGCTTATCTTTTTAATCCTAAACAAAACCTTTCTACGGACTGTGAAGAAAATAAATTCCGTTTACTGGAAGTGGGAAAAGAACGGTTCAAAGAGGTTAGTAGTGATTTTTCTCCACCTTCTTTGGCTAAAATGGATATTGTGATAGACGGTTTGTTTGGTACAGGATTAAACCGTCCGCTCGACAAAGGTTTTGATGCTGTAGTCAGATATATAAACAGCAGTGAAGCTACGGTTGTATCTATCGATATGCCATCGGGTTTGTTTGGTGAAGACAATAGTAATAATGACCCAAATGCTATTATCAGAGCTAATTTAACATTGACCTTTGGTTTTCCTAAACTTTCTTTTTTGTTCCCGGAAAATGAAAGGTATACAGGCGAATGGAAAATATTGGATATTGGTATTCATCCGGATATTATTGAAGATACAGATACGCCTTATTTCATTACAACGGAAGAAGATATCCATACCTCCCTTCAAGTCCGTTCGAAATTTGCACATAAAGGCAACTTCGGCCATGCCTTGTTAATAGCTGGAAGCCGTGGTAAGATGGGAGCATCACTACTGGCAGCTAAAGCTTGCCTGAGAACCGGAGCGGGACTATTAACGGTACATATTCCTTCGTGTGGAGAATTAGTGTTGCAAACTTCATTTCCCGAAGCTATGGTGAGCATTGATCATCATAAAGATTATTTTACATCCCTGCCGATACCTTCTAAGTATACTGCAATTGGAGCGGGGCCTGGATTAGGGCAGGCGATAGAATCCGCCAAAGCTCTTGAAGAACTGCTACGGTTATCAAAGCATCTATTGGTTCTGGACGCTGATGCCCTTAATATTATCTCATCAAATAAAGAACTTATTCGATTAATACCTCCACGTAGTATCCTTACGCCTCATCCCAAAGAATTTGACCGCCTTGCAGGAGAAATTACAAACTCTTATGAGAGGTTGCATAAAGCACAATCTTTTGCATCAACATATAAAGTATGCATCGTCCTTAAAGGAGCCTATACGGCCGTTTGCACACCTGAAGAAAATATATATTTCAATATGAATGGTAACCCCGGAATGGCTACGGCAGGGAGCGGAGATGTATTGACCGGAATTATATTAGGTTTACTGGCACAAGGATATGAACCGGAACCGGCAGCGGCGATGGGAGTTTTTCTGCATGGAAGCGCCGGTGATCTTGCTGCCGCTTATCATTCAGAAGAGAGTATGATAGCAGGAGATATTATTGATATGCTGGGAAAGGCTTATAAACAGGTTCATTAAAATGTTTGATAAACAGGCTTCACCTTTCAACCATTTGATTGTTAATCATTAATGGTGAAGGCACAGGTGAAGGGAGAGTGACGGCTACTAATATGACATTTCAGTTGTGCCACCGGCGTGGCACAACTATGCCAAGCCGGTGGCATTAATGTGCCTTCATGTTGGCACAACTGTGCCAATACGATGGCACTGGCGATTGGCAACAGCTTTCATTATAGCGTCATGTCCTTTCCTGTTCTGATTTTGGTTGACTTTTACGTTATCAAATATTTAATAGGTAGACCCTATATCCTGCTTTCGCCTATCCTTTCACCATTAACAGTTTTCAGCCACATTGTTATGAGAGGGTGAAAGGTGAAACGATAAAAATCAAAAGATGCTTTTTAATGCCTTTACTACAATATAGAGGGGAAGTTGGCTAAATCAAATGAAAAGAATCGTTATTCATTGGTTCTTGCAAAATATTTTTTAGTTTTGTGAAGACTTTCATTTATTTAAACTGATAATATGAGGAATCTAACCATTATAGTAGGATTACTTCTTAGTATGTCACTTGTGGCTCAAACGAGAGTAACAAAGAAAATCGCTACGAAAAGCAATAACTTCGGAATTACTTATTCACTACCCAAAACGTCATTAATAATTAATACGGAAGTAACTAAAGTCACCTGTAAAGCAGGCCCTTATTATAGATATGCAGAAAAATACTTAGGTGTAAAAGACCCTGTTGCTGAAGATAAAGTATATTATCAACTGGGGAAAATAGATGTGATCAATAAAGGGATTCCTGATAATGATAATACCTACATAGTAGAGTTCAAATCTGGCACGGTAGCTCCTTATGCCTATCTTACAGAAGATGGTTTACTCTGTACTATTAACGCCGAATATACGCCACCGGAATCAGAACTTGAAATAGTTCAGAAAAACAAAACAGCCACTGTAAAAGCTACCGATGTGTCTGTTTTCTCAGAAGAACTGTTAATGGCAGGATCTACAGCTAAACAAGCGGAAGTTGCCGCGAAACAAATTTACCGGATACGGGAAAGCCGGATGAATATTTTAACCGGGGAAGCCGACAACCTTCCTCCTGACGGACAAGCTATGAAACTTGTTATCGAGCAACTGGAAGAACAGGAAAGGGCGCTTAGTAATTTATTTACGGGTGTTTGCTCTAAAGAAACCAGCTACTATGACGTAACCATTATTCCCTATGAAGATTTAGAGAAGGAGGTTCTGTTCAGGTTTTCTGATTTATTAGGAATCGTTGATGCCGACGATTTGGGAGGCGCTCCTGTATATATGAACCTGAAAGCCACAGAACGTGCCCCGGTATTGGATCCTAAAGAAGCTGCCAAAAAAGAAAAATCATTGAAAGGTATTATTTATAATATCCCGGGAAAGGCCAATGTGGAAATTATGATGAATAAGAAAACATTATTCAAAGGTGAAGAACAAATCGCTCAATTCGGCACGCAGGAAGGCTTAGCTCCCGCTATGTTTGAAGATAAAAAAGCTCCTGTAAAAGTTCTCTTCTATCCTGAAACCGGCGCCATAAAACAAATCATTCAATAAATTATTAACTTTAAAACATTAAAAACACATGTTCAAAAATCATCCTAAAGGACTAATCGGAGCGGCACTCTCCAATATGGGGGAACGTTTCGGTTTTTACATTATGATGGCAATTTTGTCATTATTCCTAATGTCTAAATTCGGATTGGAGAAAACCCAGTCAACCATTATCTATTCTATCTTTTATGCTTTGATTTATCTTTTGGCTTTGGTTGGCGGCCTCATCGCCGACAAAACTAAAAAGTATAAAGGAACGATCCTAGCAGGTTTGGTGTGTATGTCGATCGGTTATGCATTGATCGCTATTCCTACGCCGACTCCTGTTCCCAATCTGCCTTTATTCCTTACATTGACATGTACCGGATTGTTTGTTATTGCATTTGGTAACGGTTTGTTTAAAGGAAACCTTCAGGCTGTTGTCGGCCAGATGTATGATGATCCGAGGTATTCCGATAAAAGGGATACCGGATTCCAGATCTTTTATATGTTTATCAACATTGGTGCATTATTTGCTCCTCTTATTGCAGTAGGTATCCGTAACTGGTGGGTAGGGGCAAATGGATTTACTTATAACCCGGATCTTCCTGCTCTTTGCCATCAGTTTTTGAAAGGTACAATTGCACCTGATGCCGCACAACGTTATGCTGAACTGGCTACTGAAGTAAGCAGAGTTGCTCCGGCAGACTTAACTACATTTGCAAATCAATATCTGAATGTTTTCAATACGGGATTCCATTACGCATTTGCTGCTGCTGTAATAGCTATGTTGATCTCTTTGGTGATCTTTTTATCTAATAAGAAAACGTTACCCGATCCTGCGTTGAAAGCTGTAAATAAGGATGCTGCAGGTAATGTGGAAATTGTCCAAATGTCGACCCAGGAAATCCGTCAGCGTTTATATGCTTTATTTGCTGTATTCGCTGTGGTAATCTTCTTCTGGTTCTCTTTCCATCAGAACGGGGTTACCTTAACGTTCTTTGCTAACGATTACACCAATCTAAGCTGGCTAAAGTTTGATCTCGGATTTACTACTATAGAAGGTGCTGAAGTCTTTCAGTTCTTTAATCCTTTCTTTGTTGTATTCCTGACTCCTATTGTCATTGGCTTCTTTGGCTGGTTAAGAGCACGTGGAAAAGAACCCTCTACTCCGAGAAAGATCGCTATTGGTATGGGTATTGCCGCTGTTGCTTTCATTGTGATGGCTTTAGGTTCTACAGGTCTTCCGAGTGCTGACGAAGTAAAAGCAATGGGTGGACTTTCTGATGCTATGCGTGTTACTCCATTCTTATTGATCGGAACTTACTTTATTTTGACTGTAGCTGAGTTGTTTATCAGTCCGCTTGGTTTATCATTCGTATCGAAGGTAGCCCCTCCGCAATATCAGGGAATTATGCAGGGCTGTTGGTTAGGCGCAACGGCTCTTGGTAATCAATTGCTTATATTAGGTACAGTTTTCTACGAAAATATCCCAATCTGGGCGACTTGGACTGTATTTGTTGTAGCATGCCTTATTTCAATGTTCACTATGCTAGCCATGTTGAAATGGTTAGAAAGAATCGCTAAGTAATCACATATAAAATTATTATATAAAATAAAACAGAGCATCTCAATTGGATGCTCTGTTTCTTTTTGGTCTGATTAAAGACTGAGAATGTATTGTTTAACTAAATTTATCTTAGTCCATGATTTTGACCCGGATGTTACGGAACCAAACATCATCCCCGTGATCCTGGAAACCGAAGAAACCTTCCTGATTGTCTCCTCCACAATTCATTAACAACTCATAAGCCAAGGGCCATTCCTCTTTGCTGAATTTACTTTTATCTAACATTTCTTTCCATTGTGTTGTCCATAAATGGTATTCAACAACCGGCTCATCATTTTGATAATGTACAACCGTTCCTTTAAAGCATAGGATTTTTCCTTTATTCCATTCGCCGAACGGTTTTGCATTCTGCGGTTTAGCAGGTATCATATCATACAAGGAGGCAGACATGCGGTTACCGTCTTTACCTAACTTGGCATCAGGATGGTTTTCATTGTCGAGCACCTGGTATTCTGGCGCTGAAATATAAGATGGTTGTCCCTCAACTTCCTGTATATAGATGAATACACCAGAATTAGAAGCTTTAGCTACTTTCCAATCAAATTCAATTTCGAAATTTTTAAACTTATGGGCAAAGATGAGGTCTCCACCTTCTTCATCTTGTGCTTCACCGGTTCCTGTTCCATTGAATTTAATACAATTGTCTTCAATTGTCCATTTGCCGGGAACATGCGTTTTATTGTAACCTCTCCATCCTTTGAAAGTCTTACCATCAAAGAGAGTGATCCATCCATCCGCATCTTTAGGAAAGTCATCTAAGCTGACTGTTGGCAAATCCAATAATGTATATTCCGGAACAGTTTCTTCTACTACTGCATCTTCCGTGGAGGTATCATTAGTCTTTTTACCTCCTCCACATGCTGTAAAATAACATATAGCTACTACAGCACTTGTTAATAATGCTAACTTTTTCATCTCCTATCAATTTAATTTGAATCACGGCATATCAACAAGGTTCCAACCCGCACGGTAATTATGCTTGATCAATTCTTCCGAGAACTTTTTAGCATTGATCGGGTCAGTCCATGTCTTATTGAATGACGGATGGCCGTCTTTAATTGTAAATCCATCTTTGATAATGATCTTCAATTCTTCATCATCTCCAATGTTTGTAAACTTCATATTTGGTCCGTCCCAGTGAAGTTCTTTATTCAGATTTTGTAAACGTACTGCTAATACACCCATTACGACCATTTCATTGAAAGGCCCTGCCTCAGAGAAATCCGATTTAGTCAGCAGACGGTTAGATGCGTTTTCTTTACAGGCACGTACCCAATCTTGTTGATGTCCGGCACGGCCTTCAATGCGACGTTCTGTTTTTGGAACATCCGGCACACGGCCTGATAATAACCATGGATTGACTCCATAACAACCGCAAATCAATGTATCTTTCGTTCCATGGAAAATAACGGCTCCCCCCTGGTCGTTCATTTCACGTCCTGCCGGCCATCCACATGGAAGGTCAGGGCGTAAGCCACCGTCATACCAATGAACTTCTACTTCGGGCATTGCTACTTTCGGCATATTATCACGAGCCGGGAATATCAAACGTACATGTTGAGCCTGTGGAGCACAATCTTTCAACAACAATGTAGACGAACCTTGTACCCTGGTAGGATAACCTAATTTCAAGCCTTTAAATACCGGATGAAGGATATGACAGGCCATATCACCTAAAGCACCTGTTCCGTAAGCCCACCAGCCACGGAAATTCCATGGATGATAAATATTATTATAAGGCCTTAGCTCTGCCGGTCCTGTGAATAAATCCCAATTAAGTGTTGAAGGTACTTTATCTGCTTTCTCCGGAGCATTTAATCCCTGAGGCCAGATAGGACGATCAGTGAAAGCTTCAACTTTCTTAATTTCACCAATCTCACCATTCCATATCCATTCACAGATTAGATTCACTCCCTCACCGGACGAACCCTGATTACCCATTTGTGTAGCCACTTTGTATTTGGCCGCCAGCTTGGTAAGTAAACGGGATTCATATACGGAATGAGT
>DAMCDT010000155.1:0-8813 GCA_032058265.1 Tannerellaceae bacterium | reverse complement strand
TGTACGGGCATTATCCTGCATTGCCTCCTGGATAGTGGTTCCATACTTCTCTTTAAATGAAGATTCGATCTTTGTCCAATCTTCGTTTGTGAGTGATTTGCTTTTGGCCTTATCGGTCAAACCCAAAGCACTGAGAATTTGTAAAAACTTTTCTTTAAACATTTTATTGGGGTTTTATATTAATGAAAGAGCGCGATTACGCTGTTTACTAACACTGTCCTGCCATTTCTTTCCAAGTGCATGGGCTTCCTCAATAGCCTCATTGAAAGTACATAAGCCATCTATTAAACCTACATCCTTTGCTGTAGATCCTAAATAAGTCTCGCCACGGAGTACTGGATGATCATCGGGGAGAGTTCGGATCTGTTTGCGGCATTTTTTTACTTCATCTTTAAACTGAATCTGAAGTGGATCCAGCTCTTCATTAATAAACTGTTCAGGTTTATCATGTCTAAGATCATTGTACTTTTTGTTTTTAAGATCGGATCCAGTTGCATATTCCTCGATCTTTTTCAAACCTAACGTTTCAAAGTAAGGTTCCAGGTCCCAAAAACTGATCATCGTTCCAATGCAACCGATTGTATCATTTTGAGTGAGTGTCCGAATCACAGCTCCGTGACATCCGATGTAATACGCAGCTGATCCGCATGTCTTTTCAATTAGTACATAAAAAGGTTTTGAAAGTGAACGAATAGTATCTGAAAGTCGATCAAGATACCAGGCTTCTCCACCTCCCGATGTGATATGTACAAAATGGCAAGTTATATTTGGATTCACTTCTGCACGGAGAAGATCCTGCTCGAACTCTTTTGTTGAAAAATACCAATAGGATCCTGATGTTATGAGTCCGCGAATCCGATGATATGCTAACGTTCCAGGATTAAGTTCATCAGAATTGAAATCATCTGAGAGATAAATGTTATTTCCTGAAGATATTGATTCAAGTTCACAGTGAACGACCTCTTTGTATTTAATATCATCCTTATAAATACTTGTACCTATATCCGAGATTAGGGGAACAAAGTGGAGTAATGCTTCCCGATATTCATCCTCCGATATTAATAAACGGGAACAATGGGAAGTAAGAAGTTGTAATACCTGAAGTCTACTATTCATTTACCTTGTTATTTGCAACGAAGTAATGCAGATAACGAAGGTTAGTAAAGGACTTGTGTTGTTGTTTTAAAGTGGGCTTTGGTAGCTTTTGCTTTTGATATTAAGGCTATCCTTCTGTAAATGTGTTGTGATGACAACTTTTGCCGGAAGCTCAACTGATCCGATATATATTTTAGGTTTAAGTGGATCCGGGGATATTAACTTTAATTCCAAAATTACCGAACGTGTAAATCTAAAATAGTTGGCATATTTATCTGAAACCTTATCTATAGTTATATCCTGGTCTATTTCGTAGATAGTTCCGGATTCAGAATCCTGCCTGTTTGGAGTGATAGTAAATTCATCCGTATGGATAGGATAAATGGATCCTTCCGGTTTAAGATTAATTGTTCCGTTAGTGGAAGATTGAATACTATCAATCGGAATTATAACTAATGAATTACATAATTCTTTCATATTAGTTTTTATTATATTGATATTCAGACGCTTTTATTTAATCACACGTTTTTTACATTATTTTTCCCTAAAAACCGGACATATAGATACACTTTGTCGATAAAATAAAGAACTCAAATTTGCTTTTTTATATAAGATCTTCTATTTCTTTTTTGACGGACGTTATTTCTCCATCTGTAATAATTTTTTAAAAGCGCATCTTCAGAAATTGAATGTATACCGTATTTTCTCATAAAATAAGCTACTGTCTCAATATATTGAATGCAAAATTGGTGTTTATTCTCATCCATCATTTCATGAAGCTCCGCCCAGAACTTAGTTTCAATTTTCTTTTCAATTATACCGGCTGATCGCTGGCCCAAATAATTATATGTTTCCGGAGATTTACCTTCTCTTCTGTCAGGGAGGACCAGTTCCAGGTTACCTTTATCCACATGGCAGTTCTTTGGACGGCGTTCGGTTAGATCAAATATGGTTACATATAAATCTTCCTTATCAGGGAAACGTATAGGCCCTGGTTCGCAATGGTTGTATTTTCCCTGCAGATATTCCGCAAGATGATCTTTCACTGTGATTTTTGATGTAATCATATCTTTTAGTAAGGATTAGTACACAAATTTAAATGGAATGGGTAATGATTCAAAGGATATCGGTTACTAATTTGACAAAATGTTTTAAATTTGACGGTTTTCTGTTCAAAATGATACTACTTTTTAAAAAGTATAGTTTTTGCCATCCTGTATTTTCAGCTAAGTGAGAAAAAAACCACACAAAAGTCACAAATGCCACAAACGCAGAAATAAAAAGGTTTTCAAGCTGTGACAAATAAAATTAAAAAGTCACAAACAAAAAAAAGTCACAACGGAGAGAGTTACTAATGTTACTTTTGTGACTTCTTAAATAAAAAAGTCACACTTATAACTATTTGATATATACGCAATTTTTAAAACTTGTGACTTTTGTGACTTTTTTTTGAGAGTTGTAAAAATCAGTTTTTAAAATTGTGCATCCTTGTAATAGGCAAATAACAATTTGCTACAAAAAAGCCCGGCGAATAACACCGGGCACATAAAAACCACAAAAAGCACATTTAGCTCAAAAAGGATAATCGCCCCCGTTATGTTTAATAGGGTTTTCTTCAGTATCTGTGTACGTAAAAGATGTTTGCTCGGGTTCTATTGGTTTCTGTTCATTACCATCCGAAGGTGTTGATCTTGCAGTGATATCTTCTTCGGAGAGAAAATCTTCAAAAAAGAATTTATATGGGAATCCGGTTACACTTAATGTGGTGTATCCTGTAACATTTTCAGGATCCATACTTTCCTTGTAAATCGTGTACCGGCATTTAGCTTCCGGCTTCATATTAAGATCGTATTTCAGGTAATCCGTGACTGCGGGTTTAGGTAATTTAACCTGGCTAAAATCATATACACCTCTAACGATATCTTTAGGGCATAGGAAAATATATGTCTCTCCGGAAATCATAAACAGCTCATGAATGTAATCCTTCACTTGTTTTGGTAAGAAATTCTGAGTCCTTTCCTGGATAGCTTTCAGTGCTTCAGTTTCATAAACCTTTGTATCAAATGAAAAACGGCTCTTATTTTCTTCATAATAGAGTTTACGTTGGGAAAGATAATGAAGGAATGCCGGGATCTCTGTTTCCATCTTTTGAAGTATTTGTGGATCATCAAAGGGAAGGGTTGGAACTTTAAGAACTGCAAAACGGTTTTCTCCTTCATCAATCTGCATAAAATTCGTTTCGTCATTGGAACACATTATAAGATGCATGAAATTGTAAATCTCAGAAGCATTGGATCCTTTACCTTCCATCCACACTGTTCGACCGGTACTGTAGTTTTTTATACGTTCCTTCATCATCTTTTGTTCAACCGGAATAAATCCTTCATCTAATGCGACTATCAGTTTATGTACAAAGTGACTGGTAAACTTTCCGGTAAATCTTTCGTTATCCAGGATACTCATATTTTCTTTAAATACCAATTGAAGGAAATTGAGAAAAGTACTTTTTCCTGTATTCCGTTCCCGGCTTACAGGACACAGGATCGGTAATCGCTGCATAGGTTTAAAATAAGTGAGTTGAATATAATCGAGGCCAAACTCAAATAAAGTTTCACCGGCTGTGTTCTTGCTTTGGAATATGTGTCGTAAGAAGCGTTCGATATTTGGCCACTCACCTTCAACCATTTCATTCTGAAGCTGGCTGTACATATTATATGATTTACTTATAATCCCTTCGTGTTCAGTTTCAACTATTCTCTTGTAAGTGTCGGTATTATCCGGAAGATTACAAAATTGATCATAGCGAGGTATGTATGTTATAAAGGCTTTGTTGTTATTGTAGTCTCTGTTTATTTCTCCGATCTGCCATGGCTCCAGCTGGAGCTCCGGTTTCTGATGACGTGGATCTTTATGGGGATTAATCTTCCATATTTGTTTATAATAATTTGTTCCAACCCGGAGGTATTGCCTGGCTTCTTCATAAAAGGCATTTTGAACTTTGGTTCCATCATAGTAATATCTACTACCTCTGTATGTAAATGCCTTGTCCTGGATTACCTCTTTATTGGCTTCATAAAATTCATGCACACTATCCAGAAGGAAATATTTTTTTAGCTTATTTTCCGAACTGGCTGTGATGTGCATGATACTTGTGTATTTTTTAGCACCTGTCGACAGTTTATCAAACTCGGTTTTCAATTGCTTTTTAGCTTCCGGATCTTCTCTTATAAACGGTGTAGCCAAAAGGTCATCCAGACCTTTGGCTGTAACCATGTACTTAGTTTGTATATGAGCAAAATAAAACTCAACATTAAATGGAATTAAAAGCTCATGGAAACGCATTACTGCAGTATGAAAATCGGCAAGTCGTTTGGAGAGATCAACTTTATCACCTTTGTATTCAACCTTAAGGCAATCGGCATCAAATAGTAATATAACATTCTGAACTTTACATTCCCGGATGACCTGGCTTAAGTTCTCTTCCATCTCATTGCGATCCTTGATCCGGAAGTTATGGATTCCACCGATGCCCATAATATCGAGTCCGAATACACTACCGGCTATGGCTTTGAATTCTCCTTCAACCACTATCAGTGTCCGGATCTCTTCTTTCTTCTTAAATTTTATGCAGATTTCGGGTGGACAGTAAGACCGGACACCGGTGGATGGAGGTTGGTTATACCTGAACTTTACTATTTTGCCGTCAGCATTCTTTCTTTCCTTTGGAACCCTGTACCTTATACGGGAGAACGTTTTTAGTTTCTTTCCATCTGTATAATGTTCCATTTCTCCTTCCGGAGTCACATACGGAATATCAAGATAATCCTGGTGTTCGTTGGCACTGAAAATCGGAATTATTTGTGGGCGGCCATCATTCCAGACCTCACGTTTATTCGTCTCTTCGGTTAAACCAACTTCGTTTAGACGCTGTTTATAATAGGCGAGTATCGGATGATCATTTTCTGACATAGTTGCCTTTCTTTTCTTCAAAATCTAATTCTAATTGTCGGGCCTCAAAAGCATCGGCAAGATCTACTTTAAAATAATCTACAAGGGATAGGTATTCTTTTTCTGACATTTTTTGTTCACCCCGGTATAATTGCCAGAACCTTCTTTGCCTGATTTTTACAGTCTGAAAGAATGTCCTGGTGGTTTTAAAGTTTTCAGGGTGAACAAATTTTTTAGTCAGTAATTCAATTAGTAGATTACGACGATCATCCGGTAGGAGCCATTTGCGTTGAAAGTGAAGGTATAACTTTACCGCCCTCGGTGTCCTCTCCAGCTTCATTGCAATTTCTTCTATTGGCATTGTTTTGAGATTCTCCTGCAGGAAGTTTTTGTCTTCGTTTGTCCACTGCCTTTTTTCCGTTTTCATCTTTTCCATGACATCTTACTACTTTGTAATCATTGGTAAAATCATAATTATCGTTCCCTTCAGAGATGAATAGGCAAACGATCTTTATAAAGAGCTCTATGTTTTCCTGCTTGACATTTCTATCAATGGGAAATTTATCTCCGGGTTTCATATTTAGTAGCATCTCATATATCTCATTTACATACTTCTTAAAATCATCCACACCCATTTTATCTTTATAAGTCTGGATCCATCCGTAATCATTCATTCTATATGCTTGGTATGTTTCCATTGTGATTTTATTTAGGTTTTTCAATTCTCTCTTGAGCTAATATATCCATCAGGCAAGCAATGTGTTTATTGAGTGTTGTCAAAGGATATGCCTTTTTAATCTTGAGATCCACATAATTAATATTTATTCTTTCCACCCGGATCCCGGGGATATCATTAAAATAGTTTTCGATCGTTTCAATATGATTTGTAAAACCAAAACCATCATGTTGTATTGTTCTTATCATCGGTTTAGTGAATTAAAAGATTGCTTGTTTTACTTTAGAAGGGTGTTTTGTAGCCGGATCGTTAGCAATTTCCGGATTCGCACAATGTGAGCAGACTGTTTGACTTTCATCTTCCCACCAGCATGCCCCGTATTCCGGATGATTGCATGCATCAAAGGCAGTACATCCACAAATCCTACAAATGCCGGGAGTAAAATCAATACTGTATTTAGAAGGTATTCTAATCATTGCTGAAATTAAGTCGGGGTAGGTTTGCTGTTTCTCTTCATCGTCCAAATTATTCAGTATGAAATTTACCTTTTCCTCTACAGCCATACTATCATAGATCGCAGCTTCAACATCTGTCATCTGGAGTCTAAGAACATTCATTGCGATAGAAGGATAAAAAATTGTTTTAATCATGATATAGTTATTTAGGTTCTACTTTATCTTCTATTCTTACAGCCAGGTATTGTTCATCAATTTCATAGGGCGAAACTTCAATTAGAGTTATTCCTGCACTACCATCCAACCGGCAGAAACCTTCATTATTATTGAAACTGTCAATTACACCTTTTACATTATATCTGTTAAAGGTTGCACATTCCAATACCTGTATAGCGTACTTATTCATTACTTCATCTACCGGATCCTTTTCTTTGTCATAATTCCAAGTAAAGAAGTCCAATGTTACCTGAGCCATATCAGCGGTGAATTTTTCTGTATCTACTTCAAATGTTGCTGAAGCCTGGTGAAAATCATAATTGAAATGATATACTTTAATCATATAATTTATTTTAATCCCATTTAATTATTACACTTACTTTAGCATTTAATATGCCTTTCCCTTTACACCTGGAACAAGGTTATCGTTTCATATTCATCATGACCGATTTGGTTTTGTTTGATAGGATGACCATTACAGCTTGGACATCTGAATCCTTCAAAACGAAACGTTTCCTTCTCGTTACCATATTGATCAGGACTGATTACTAAAATTTCAACTTTCTTACTCATTATATTTTAATCCTCGATTATTTTTTTATCCATAAGAAGGGTTTTAGCGAATCTATCCCTGGCAGCTTTTGATTGAAATTTTTCTGTGAAGTTTCTCCAATGATGCGGGTTTACATCACTCTTAAATTTCAAGCCAACTTCCGGATAATTATATCTACGTAAAATAGTATACCCGGCTTTGCATAATTTTGTCTGATCCGTTGCATTCATATGTTGTTAATTTTGAAGGTTATCAAATCATGATTTTATATAGATTAAGTAAAGAACTTACGCATGTTTTCATTAACATTTTCTTCTTTTACGAAATATACACCGCTAACGCAATCATATATGTCACAATAACCAGAGTCCTTCAAATCGCAACCTTTACAGTTCGGAACTCCCCAATCATCCAAAGCCATATATCTATTACCATATAACTCTATAACCTGTCCTGGTTTAATACTTTTTCCTGCCATATTCAAGTTTTGTTATATTTGAAGATTTTTATTCACATAATCCATAGTAACTCATGCAGCTTGTCGGCTCATGGTCATCAAAGAGTAACCCCGCGTCATATTTTCCATTAGCATATTTAACCACATCAATAATAGTGGGAAATGCACCTTTATAATACTTCTTAGGGATTTTATCCGGGCCAAAGAATGAAGAACCTATATCTACTTCATACTCCGCGATTTCATCTATACGTTCGGGGAATCTAACAGACATTTGATGAATCTCGGCCAGACTACATAAAATACAGGGGAAACAGCCTACCCGTTTCATTCCTAATTTATATAGTGGATTTATATCAATACAGTTATCTAAAGCGTAGTTTATAACATCCATTCCTGACCAGTTGAACACCGGACGTAAGATGTCTGTAGCATACTTCTTACAATAAGCTAAAACTTCTTTACGGCGATAGGTATGATATTTAGGGTCTTCTTTTCCTTTAGCTAACCGTTCCTCTACCTTCTTTATTTTAGCTATTATCTTAGTCCGTTTTGCTTCTTTCTTTTCTGATGATAATTGCTTTTTAAGTTTAGGTAAACGGGTAGAGTTTGTCTCAATGGGTTCCAAATAATATTTGAAATAATTGCATTGAGCATTCATTTTTGAACGACTCTCACTTTCTGCCCCTCTAATACCCTGAATAACTAAAATATCATCTTTGACAACATCCAGAATATAGTCAATCATTGGAATTGACTTTAATTCAGAGGTGCAGAACCGTGCCCGTGTTGACGGAAACCGTTTCTTTTTTCTTGCCAAATCAATCAGGCCATCATACTTTTTCGATTTAAGAAAAGTGAATTTGATGCCTAATTTAATTTGTAAATCTTCGAGATATTGATAGGTGAGTTCACTTTCCCAATTTGTATCACAAAACACGACTTCAAAGTCTTTATAGCCGTTGTTTTGCATCCAAATGAGCGAAGCAACACTATCTTTACCACCGGAACATGTAACTAATATTTTCATTTTTGAAAATCTTCAAATATTTTACAATTGATCAAATTCTGTTTGTAAGAGAGATAAACTTTCTTTTATCGCTTTTTTAATCATTTCAATAAGTAAATTGCTTAGAATTATAGGAACAGGGGTTTGAGTACGTCCTTCCCCTTCTTCAATATCATCATGTTCAATTATTAACTGAGGGTTAGTGCTAACTAATTTTATGGGTAACTCAGGGTTATTATGCCTTCCATATTCATGAATATCAAATTCGAAACAATTTAAAGCGTTCTCATGCTCCGAAATTTTTTTTACTAATTCATTAGCTTTTTGCAATTTTTCTTTATTCATAATCTTAGAATATTGTTAGTTATTCAATTTACTTAAGATCATATCTGCAAGTATTTGGG
>DAMCDT010000154.1:0-8824 GCA_032058265.1 Tannerellaceae bacterium | reverse complement strand
GAAATTATTGAAGAACAAACAGAAGATGAGGAAGAAGTGGAAGTTCCTGTTCTACAAGCAGACACAATACAGCCTGTCATCAAAGATTCGGTAGAAGCTCCTGCCATCCTTCAGCCTGCGGTAGAAGATGAAGGATTGACTTTAAAAGATATTGAAGAAATACGTAAACGCGAGGCGGCTGAAGAGGCTGAACGTAAAGAAGCTGAACGTCTGGAAAAAGAAGCCCGTGAAAACGCAGAGAAAGAATTGCGTGAACAACAACGCCTGGAACGCGAAGAATTGTTGAAAAAGCAAAAAGCGGAAGAGGAAGCGTTGTTGAAAGCTAAAGCCGAACAGGAAAAACTGCGTGAGCAAGAACGAAAGGAAAAAGCGAAACAGGCAGAAGCCGATCGTAAAGCACGCCTGAAAGCACGTGAAGAGTTGCGTAAACAAAAGGAACGTGAATATAAAGAGCGTCAGAAGCAACGTGAAAAAGAACGGAAGGAGAAAGAGCGCGAGTACAACCGTAAACTAAAAGAGAAAGAAAAGGCCCGCCGGGAGGCTCAAAAGGCAAAAGAAGCGGCACGGAAACGGTAATATATTTGCTTTATTCTTATATTTGCGAAGAAGAAGTAACCCGGAATCAGTTATGGAAAACGCCACACTATTGGCAAGAATAAAGCAAGGAGATAGGGCTGCATTTGATGAATTATATACTATTCATTACTTTTCCCTGCGTTCGTATGCCCAACTATTCCTTGCTGCGGATGAAGCTGAAGACGTTATTCAGGATGTTTTCCTGAATGTATGGTTGCACAAAGAACGTCTGGATGAATCGCTTTCTGTCCGGGGATATTTACTCCGATCTGTCTATAACACTTCCCTGAATCTTTTGAAACGTAAGAACCATTCGAATGATTACTGTTCAACCTATAAAAAGCAGATAGAAGAAATAGGGTATCTTCATTATGATCCGGATGCGAACGATATCATTCGCCGCCTATATAACGAGGATTTGCAAATGCAGTTGAATAAGGCCATCGACAGCTTGCCCGATAAATGCAGGAAAGTTTTCATCTTAAGTTATATCCACGATATGCCCAGTAAAGAGATAAGCCGGCAGCTTAATATATCCCTTAGCACGGTTGAGAATCATATTTACTCTGCTTTGAAACAACTGCGCAGGAAGCTGGGAAAAGATAAGGCTATTATGTTTTTATTATGTATGTTTTTATAAATTAACAGATAGTTCGATAGGTAGTTTTGTACCGATAGTTGTATATATGGTAAAGTGGGAAAATATGATCGAATCGATAATATATAAGTATCTCGCCGGAGAAACAACCATTGAAGAAGAACAACATTTATTGGAGTGGATTAAAACCTCACCAGAAAATAAAGCACTCTTTTTTGAGATAAAAGCAATTTGGCATGCGAACCATCAACGGTCATTCAGTAAACAGGAACAGCAGGACATACTCAACCACTCTCTCCAACAACTAAATGCCCGTATCGATAATGCGTTGAAGAACCGTAGAAGTTCTGTATACAGACGGATTGGTATGTGGGGTAGCGCAGCCGCAATCGCTTTATTACTATTGGCTATGTATTTCATAGTTGCATCACGTCCGGGCTACAATGAGGCGGATATGATCGTTTATACCAACTATGAAACCGACTCGGTAATTACATACACCTTGGCCGACGGTACGAATATCTGGTTAGATGAAAATTCTACGCTTACGTATGCTTCCGATTATGGTATTTCTACACGGGAAGTATTCTTAGACGGAAAAGCTTTCTTCGATGTAGTAAAAGATATGGAGCATCCCTTTATCGTAAGAACCGATTCAAAACTTATCAAAGTAGTCGGCACATCATTCAGCGTGAATACACATTCTCCCGGGGATATGGTTGAAACCATTCTTATGAGTGGTAGCGTTCAATTACAACGGGTTGAGGGAGAAAGCCTGACAACTCTCCGTCCGGGACAACAGGCGCTTTATTCAAAAGAAAACAAAATACTGGAGATTAACGAGGTCGACGTCAATTCCTTAACATCTTGGCGGTATGGTTTGATCTCACTTTCGGAAGTATCAGTTAAAACGATACTGAAATGCCTTGAAGATACCTACCAGGTAAAGATCGATATGGATAGCGGCACAATAAGCGATAGACTGTATAATTTCTCATTCAAACGCTCCAAAGGGGTTGAGGCGGCTCTTGAACATCTTTCCATTATTACCGGAAAGCCAGCTACCATACATCCCCCAATGCCCTGATAAAGCGCCCCAATTAAATCGACTTATATAAAATGATAAAGTGACGAGCATTACTCCCAGAAGTTACGCTTGTCACTTTTAATTTTACGTACGTACTTTTCAGGAAAGTTTTATCTCTAATTGGTAGTGATAAGTCTCTTTTTTCTGTTCGTAAGAAGAAGAGTACCTGTTTGCATAAATAAGATCCAGACGTTTACGGAGGTTTGGAATACCGATCCCTGAGCCGCTTTTGTCATGATAGTCTTTAGGAAAATGACTATTGCGGATATTACAAATAACACGTTTATCATCTGCCTTGATCTCTATGTCGATAAAAGATGGCTTATTGTTGCTTACTCCATGCTTAAAGGCGTTCTCCACAAGCGTAATGAAAAGCAACGGAGCAATCTGCGTCTCCGGAGAGGAGGTTTGGATGTCTGTCTTTACTTTGACGTGTTCCGGCAGACGTATACGCATCAGTTCGATATAATTTCTTAGAAACTCCAGATCTTTCCCAACAGTTACGTAAGATTCGCTGCTCTCGTACAAAACATAACGGAGCAGGCGGCTTAAATCGTGCACCACCTCCTGCGCCCGTTCAGGACTTATCGCAATCAGGCTGTAAATATTATTCAGTGTATTGAAGAGGAAGTGTGGATTCAGTTGGCTCTTCAGGTTCTGAAGTTCGGCTTCGCTACGGCTTCGTTCCAGTTCCCGGCGCTCTGCCTCTACCTTATACCAACTGCTTGTCATCCGTAAAGCAACGCTTACTGCGGCTACTAATGTGTACTTAACATAATCAAAGAATATGAACATAACCTGATGTTCCGGAGAAGGTTCCGGACGAGGAGGCCGCATGTTCTCAAAATGTGGGTTGGGAGGGATCTGGTTCATTGTAAAGTGCAGAAGTATGATCACACAAGTGAACAGAATAAAGTTACTGAACAGATACCATCCCCGCTGACGGGTAAACAGAAAACGTTTGACAAGATACAGGTAATTAGCGTAGAACACAATAATAACGCCCGACAGGATCGTGACAAACCGCAGGTAATCGAACCAACTGACACTCTCTGAGTTCCTGCCGACAAACACGAACGGGAATATTAAGACAATACCCCAGCCTATAATATGGATAAGCCATCCCAATCGCTTGGGAGGGCTTACGATGCTAATTAATGATTTCTCTTCCATGACCCTAACAAAATCAGAATACAAATATAATCTTTATTCAAAGCGGATAGCTTCAATCGGATCCAATTGTGCCGCTTTCTTCGCCGGATACCAGCCGAAAAAGATACCTGTAATGGTACAAACGGCAAACGACAGGATGATGCTCCACGTCTGGATATATATAGGGAAGTTTGCTGCTACATTGACGAGCAGCGCCATGACAACGCCAAACAACACTCCGATCAAACCGCCTGTTACGCTGATGAGGATCGACTCGATCAGGAATTGCGACAGGATATCGATGCCCTTCGCGCCAATGCTCATCCGCAACCCGATCTCGCGGGTACGTTCCGTCACCGACACATACATAATATTCATAATCCCGATCCCTCCGACCAATAAAGATATACCGGCCACCGACGCTAATAAGATCGTCAGTAAGTTCATCGTTGACGTCATCATCGAACTCATTTCCTCCATTGAACGGATAGTAAAGTCATCATCATCCCCTGTTTTCACCTTGTGGTTACGGCGCAATATCTCGGATATTTCGTCGATGGCTTGTTCGGTATATTCTTCTTTTATTGCTGAGGCATTGATGCCTTGCAAGTGGGTGATCGCCAGTACTCTCTTTTGTATCGTAGTGTATGGAGCCAGCACCACGTCGTCCTGGTCCATGCCCATACTGTTATAACCTTTACTCGTCAGGACACCAATTACTTTAAACGGTATCTTATTGAAGCGGATCACATTTCCGATCGGATTCTCCCCGTTGGTGAATAATTCGTCCGCGACCGTTTTCCCGATGATACATACTTTGGCAGCGGAGGCTATGTCTTGTTCTGTAAACATGCTGCCGTCGCCGATACTATACTTACGGATCTCCAGATAATCCTGGTTGACACCGTAAATCGTCGATGGCTTGTTATTGGCTCCGAAGATCAATTGCCCGCTGCTGTTTACCGTTGGCGATACAGCCGTCAGGAAACGGGTTTCATTCACGATACTTTCATAATCAGCCAACTTCAATGTCTCCATGGCGGAAGCGCTCTGCCTGACACCGCCGCGCGTATCGGCTCCCGGATGTATCATGATCAGGTTTGAACCCATTTCACTGATCTGTGACTGTATGCTTTTCTTCGAACCCTGTCCAATGGCGAGCATCGTGATCACAGAAGCCACTCCGATAATGATCCCTAACATCGTCAGGAACCCGCGCATCTTATTGTTCGACAATGCCTTCAGGGCTATCTTTAGTAAATTTGCTATGTTCATGTCCTTTTATTTAAGTTGACAGTTGACAAGTGACAGTTGACAATTAATTCACCTTCTCTTATCATCGTCGCTGTTATCATCTTGTTATTCCTCTTCTCCTAATTGTCAACTCTCAACTGTCACTTATCAACTGATTAATCATTTTCAACGGGTAGTTTCGCCAACGCTTCCGCTGCCGACTTCACCTCGTCGTTTCTTTTATCATCCACCACGCGCCCGTCTTTCAACAGGATATTACGGCTACTGTAATCGGCGATCTCCGGATTGTGGGTCACGAAGATGATGGTGCGCCCTTCGGCGTGCAGGCGTTGGAAGAGCACCAGTATATCATAGCTAGTTCGTGTATCGAGGTTTCCGGTTGCCTCGTCGGCAAGGATCACAGCCGGATCGTTTACCAAAGCACGGGCGATGGCGACACGTTGCATTTGTCCGCCGGACATCTGGTTGCTCTTATGATTCAGGCGGTCGCCCAGGCCAACGGCTTTCAACGACTCTACTGCTTTCTCCCTTCGCGCGGATGCGCTGTAAGCAGGATTATACATCAACGGCAATTCTACATTCTCGATAGCCGTTGTCTTTGGAAGCAGGTTATAGCTCTGGAATACGAACCCGATTTTGCGGTTACGTAATGTTGCCCGTGCATTCTTCCCCATCGAGCGGACAGGGACACTATCGAGGTAATACTCTCCTTTTGTAGGAGTGTCCAGGCAACCCAGCGTATTCAGCAGTGTGCTCTTTCCGGAACCCGACGTTCCCATGATGGTGACGAACTCTCCCTCATAGATAGTGAAGGACACATCACGCAAGGCATGGACCGTTTCATCTCCGACATGGAAGTCACGGGTTATCTTGTCGAGGCGGATGATTTCAGTTTCATCCCCCAACCCCCTGAAGGGGGGGCTTGGGTTTGTCTTATTGATTGTCTGTTTATTCATTTAATTAACTTTTTACCCCCCCAACCCCCTAAAGGGGGGAACATGACTAGCCTCCCCCTTTAGGGGGCTGGGGGGTGGATCGGGAGTCGTTCTGATTTTTCTCTTTACTTCCTTCCCGGAGGGCCAGGCATGAACGGGCTTCTTTCAGCCGAACCGTTCGTTGCCAGAGGAGCGGCCGATGTTAGCTCGAGTACGATCTCTTCTCCTTCGGTGAGGCCGTCCGTTACTTCGATCTCTGTCAGGTTGGAAGTGCCGACCGTTATCATCTTGGGCTTTAATGTATCCCCATCACGTTGCCAGACGATCCACTTGCCCGTTGGAGCTTCCGCCATTGGATTTTCAACCGTCAGGTTCATCGACTCCAGTAATTCTGCTTCAGGGACAAAGCGTAAGGCTTTGCTTGGAACCGTCAGTACGTTCAGCCGTTCGAGCGTATAGATTGTAACATTAGCCGTCAGTCCGGGCTTCAGTTTCAAGTCAGGATTATATGCACTGATCACTACTTCATAAGTCACTACGTTCGACGTTACCGTAGCTTCGAGGCGCACTTGCGTCACCGTTCCTTCGAAGACATCTTCCGGATAGGCATCTACTGTAAACTTTACATTCTGCCCTTCTTCCACCTGGCCGATATCCGCTTCATCCACATCCGCGATTACGCGCATTTGCGTCAGGTCATTTGCGATGGTAAACAAAGTCGGCGTACTAAAACCTGCGGCCACCGTCTGTCCTTCTTCCACGGCACGGTTAATGACCACGCCGTCGATCGGGCTGGTGATGATCGCGTACTCCAGGTTCCGCCGTACCTTTACCATATCCGAACGGTTGCTGTCGTATGAGCTCTTTGCCTTTTCGTAGTTGTATGTGGCCGTTTCGAACTCCGTGTCGCTTATCAATTGTTTTTCGTACAACGTTTTGCTCCGGCTATAGTTCTTCTGCTGGTATTCGTACTCCACCTTACTGCTTTCCAATACGGCTTCTTTCGATAACAGCTCCGCCTCGAGGTTCACCTTATCCATTTCGGCTATGACTTGCCCTTTCGTTACTTCGCTGTTATAGTCGACATATATCTTGTCGATGATGCCGGACACCTGTGTGCCGACGTCGACCTTGATGACCGGTTCAACGGTACCGGTTGCCGTTACGGAATTGGAGATCGTGCTGCGTCCGGCTTTCGTCATCTCTAACCGCAAGGTGCTCTTCGACGTCTTGCCTGTGAACAGGAAGATGCATGCGGCGCCAACAGCTACCGTTGCCAGGCCAACCATTATCTTTTTATTTGTCTTCATCTTTAGTTCTGTATTTATTGATTAATAATTCACGTCGACGGGCTTACCCTGGTAGATATTCAATAACTGGATACTCATGATCGCCATGTATTTTGATTGTAATTCTTCCTGTTGCGCGTTTAGCATATTGTTCTTTTCGGTAAGCAGTTCGAGCGTGTTTTTCATACCCAGGAAGAACTGTTGTTCCGTCAGTTGATAGCTTTCGCCTACGTATTTCAACCGTTCCACAGCCGCCAGGTATTGATTCTGCGCCGAAGTGGCATCCAGGTAAACACCCTCTACCGTACGAAGAAGTCCTTTTTGTGCATTGAGCAAGTCCAGTTGGCTGGTCGTAACTGCCAGCTTTGCTTTATTTACCGCCGTTTTGTTGCTGCGGTTACTATAGATTGGGATACTCACCGTCAGACCGATGCTCTCGTTGAATTTGTTCCATATCTGGCTGCCGAACGCATAGTCAGTGCCCGACAAATGTCCCGTTCCGATGCCCGCGTTAAGCGAGAGGGTAGGATAATATCCGGCGCGCGCTTTCTTGATCTCCAGGTCGGCGATATCGATACTCAACTCGCTGCTTTTGATCTCGGGCATGACGGCCAGCGACGTCGTATAGATAAGTTCCTTATCGGGAAGAGGATAAAGCACGTCTTCTTCCATTAACTCCGGGACAGCCAGTTCAATTTCCTCCGTGATATCCAGTTCGAGTAGCTGTTTCAACTGGAGTTTATAATTGTCCAGGTTCGTCTGCGCCATCACCAGTTGATACTTGTCCGTGCTGTACTGACTCTCCAGTTGTGCCAGGTCGACGCGCGAAATAGAACCGGCGAGCATCAGTTCTTCGGCACGGTCGCGTTGCGCTTTCGAAACTTCCACGGTGTTCTCATTGATCCGTACCGCCTCGTACGCATACAGCACCTGCATATATGTTTGTACCAGCGAGAGCTGGATACTGTTTTCGCTCTCTTCGATGGTGAGGTTGTTAACCTCGTCATAGATCTTTTGTTGTCTGATTGTATTCACGCGGCGGTTGCCGTCGAACAGTGTCCAGTTAGCGCTTACACTGTAATTGCCGCTATAACTGTTATTGTTGGCGACTTCATTGGAAGGGTAGTTAACGAATCTTTGAGTCACCGATGCCGAGAGTGAGGGAAACATCTGTGCCTTTGCCTGTTCAGTGTCTTCCTCACCAGACAGGAGGTTCACCTTGCTTTTCTTCACCTGTATATTATGCTCAAGCGCATAATTGATACAGTCTCTAAGGGTCCAAACTTTCGGTGTAACCTCCTGTGCCTGCCCTATCTCCGGAATCATTGTCAACATCAGGACAGTTAATAGTAGTGGGAATTGTTTCATACTGTTTTTATTTGATAACCTTAACGACAGCAAATCTATAGCCTTCCTCATTCTCCCGGAAATAAGTTAGATGTAATGCCTGTTTCACTAGACGAATCAGACATTTTGATCGATAAAAGGTAAGCCTCCGACTCACCCCCCCCTCAGGGGGTTGGGGGGGGTGAGTTGGGGACTATCGTTTTCTCAATAGGGCGAAGCCCTGAGGAGCGCATAGGGTCGGGCATCGCCCGACCGGAAGGGGCGACGCCCCGGTTTGAGCCCCGAACGGGGCGGAAGGATGGTTGCTTAGAGGGCGTTGCCCTCAACGTTCCCGGAGGCTTGTTTCGCTCTCGTATGGCAACGCCATACGCTGAAGCTTTGAGGCCGTTGGCCTCTTCTTTCGTTCCGGTAAATAAATCATAATATTTTTTCTTTCCCGGAGAAGTTCTGAAGTTCTCTACTGATCTATTGGAAGAGTTATAGATCTATTATATTTCGGATTTCAGCAATTTGGATAATGATAGTGGCTATTGTTTTCTCAAATCGAAACAAAAGAATAATAATAGGAACTATCGTTTTCTTAAAT
>DAMCDT010000153.1:8480-8865 GCA_032058265.1 Tannerellaceae bacterium | reverse complement strand
ATCTCCTGATTAAAAGGCTTTGTAATATAATCATCCGCTCCAGCCATCAGACCTTCCAGTTTGCTTTCCTCACCGGTCTTTGCCGTAAGCATAATTAGTGGGATATGTGATGTGCGTATATCACTTTTGATTGTTTTACTCATTTCAATACCATCCATTTGTGGCATCATCACATCCGTAACAATTATATCCGGTATATCCTTAAATGCTATTTCTAAACCTTCAACGCCATCATTCGCTTCCAGTATAGTATAATTGTCTTTTAATTTAGATGCAAGGAGTTTGCGGAGATCAATATTGTCTTCAACGATAAGTAATTTAGGTAATCCATTGGATGCTAATTCTTTTTCTAAGAGGGCGTCGTCATTAATCTTTTCTCCGTTGT
>DAMCDT010000153.1:0-8470 GCA_032058265.1 Tannerellaceae bacterium | reverse complement strand
TCCGTTGTGAATACCCAAAGAAATTTTATCTTTTGAAATATTTTCTTCTTTATAAGGAAGTAATATTATGAATTTAGTCCCTTCTCCGCGAGCTTGTTCTGCCCATATCTCACCGCCATGTAATGTAACAAACTCTTTAGAAATATGCAGACCGATTCCGCTCCCCTGATAATTTGCACTTCCTTCATTCTTGACTTGGTAAAAACGATCAAAAATTTTATCTAATTCTTCCGTAGCAATACCAATGCCCGTATCGGTTACAGAAATACATACTTTCTCATCTGCTTCCATACGGGAGAGTTCTATTTCAATACTTCCTTCATTAGGTGTGAACTTATATGCATTGGAGAGAATATTGGTAAGAACTTTAGACAGCTTATCAGTATCGAAAGACATATAAAAATGTTTCAGATCGCATTTGAAAGTAAATGATATCTCTTTACGAGCCATTACTTCAACAAACATATCGACTTGCTGTTTGACGAACTGAACGACATCACCGAGTGATTTTTGTAATGTATGCGCATTCATATCCAGCTTACGGAAATCAAGAAGCTGATTAACTAAAGTAAGGAGATGTTTTGAATTACGACGCATGATGGAAAGCGCCTCTCTTTCTTCGGGATCTTTTGATTTTTTCAATAATTCTTCCAAAGGCGAGAGAATCAATGTTAAGGGAGTACGAAACTCATGACTAATATTGGTAAAAAAACGAAGTTTCATTTCATCTATTTCCAATTGCTGGGTTACCCTCATATTTTCCTGAGCTGTAGCAAGTCGTCGCTCCGAACGATGTGATAATTTACGAAACGAATAAATAGAGATACCAATAAACATGATAATATAAATAATCCATGCCCAGGTGGTGAGCCAGAAAGGAGGACTTACCTGTAAGTTTAATACAACGGGTGTAATGCTTTCAAAACCATCGTTGTTGACAGCTTTTAACTGGAAAGTGTATTTTCCGGGGTTAAGATTGGTATATGTAACCTTGTGCGTATTACGGTCGGTTTCCAACCATTGGTCATTAAATCCTACCAGTTTATAATAATACCGGGATTTATTAGGCATGCAATAATCCAATGCCGCAAAAGATATGCTAAAGTAATTATCAGAATGGTTCAATTTTATATTGTTCGTTTGAGTTATACTCTGTGTGAGAATAACTCTGCCGTTGTAAGGGATACCGGGTTTAATACTATTATTATATATTTGAAAATCAGTCAAAATAATACGAGGGATATTATCATTATAGTGGATTGAAGTAGGAGTGAAAATATTAAAACCGGATGATCCTCCGAATACCAGTTCCGATTTAGAAGTTATAAAGGCAGCGTTATAATTAAACATATCACCTTGTAAACCTTCGGAACTGTCATAACTTAATAAGTTGTAGAAATATCCGGGGCTATGGTCGGATGTGGAAACTTTTACACATGTCAATCCACGGTTAGTAGCAACCCATATATTATTTTGAGAATCCTCAAGAATACTCTGGATCAGATCGGAGGAAAGGCCATCTTCCGTTTTAAAGAGCCGGATTTCCTTAGTATAGGGGTTGAAAACAAATAAGCCGTTTTTGGTACCTATCCATAACAGGCTACGGCTATCTTCATACATATAATTAATATCGTTTCGTCCTAACTGGACTTCGTTAAAAATATCTTTTTCATATAGTTCCAATTGGTCAGATAATACATTATAAATATATATTCCTCCCTGTGATCCTACCAGCATATTACCGGTTTTAGTTTCCATAATTGAATAGATGGAACCTTCTGCTTCCATGTTTTTTAACCTTTTACCAGTATGAACATCAAGTACAACAACACCAGCATTGAGTGTACCTATCCATAAATTGCCAGCTTTGTCACATTTCAGTATCCATGCATTGTTATCAGATAGTCCATGTTCCTGATCTATACCTGTTTTATAATGAGTAAATGTTTTACCGTCAAAACAATCCAATCCTTCCAGATAATAACCGATCCACAGACGTCCTTCCAAATCATAAGCCAGGCTGACAATAACATCTCCAGCAGGTGTGTTTTGATTTTGATTGGAATGTTTATATACGGTATATTTCTCATTAGATCGGTCGTAATATAGTAATCCACCGCCATTTGTGCCGATCCAGAGATTTCCTTCCGGTGATTCGATAAAGCTGTTTATATCTTTGAAAGGGATGTTATTTTTAGCTGAAAAAATGTTAAACTTATAGATGCTTTCATGATAGTAGCAGACGCCTTTTTTATAGGATCCTAACCACATGATGTTCGTATCATCCCTGAATAAAGTCTTAATAGTGTTTTGTGAGATACTGTGAGGGTTTTGTTCGTCGTGCCATAGCGCTGTTATTTCACCCGTTTTTTTATTAATTATGTTAACGCCACCATGGTCTGTTCCAATCCAGATATTTCCTTTATCATCTTCTTCAACGGCGGCTATTACGTTGTTTGTTATTTTATAAGGATGTGGTTGAAAGGAAGAATAATTTTTCCAGGTATTTTTTGCCACATTATAATAGGCCAGGCCGTAATGGGAGCCAATACCATAAACCCAAATATCCCCTGCTGAATCAATAAAAAGGCGTAAGCCTTTTTCATTTTTAAGTTTAGCTGCTCTATGTAACGTCGAATCCCTGCTAATGATCTTTTGGGATTGGGCTTCCATACATTCCAATACTCCATTTTCGAAAAGAAACCAGTAACGATTTTTACCCTGTTTGATATCTCTTATCATTCCCCTGCTTAGGTTTTCTTCTCCCCCTTGCGTATGGATAATATATTTTTCTTTTTTTACATCATACGTTCGAACGTCATTCCAGGTGACAAACCATAGGTTTTTACCTAAATCAATATAAAGAAGATTTTCGGATGAAGTTAGAAAATCATTAGTACCTGAGTATTTTTCAAACAATTGATCAGCATTCTTATCGAACAGTTCCATTAAAGGATCATATATAGTATATCCTGAGCGGGTTCTGAGCCATAATTTCCCGTTTATATCTTCCTGTATCCTTTCGATATCGTTATTTGAAGTGAAATTAGAATCATGGTTCAATTCTTGCTTGTAGGTTATTATTTCGTAACCATCATACCGGTTTAATCCTGAAGGTGTTCCGAACCATATAAAGCCGGTTTTATCTTTATAAATACATTTAACTTCGCCATTAAAAAGACCTTTATCGGCGTCGATCCTGTTAAATTTATAGATGTCGGCAGACTCAACAGATGAGGCAGTCTGGTATATAAGGAGTGAGGTAATTATGTATAGGAGAAATTGTTTTATCATTGTGGTTTCTGTGTTGGTATTATTTTTTCTAAATTTTGGTATATCAAAAATAGAAAATATTTTTTACTCTGGTTTCAATAAGGATAATTCTTTGAGTTTTGCTTATAAATTCTTTTCTTTGAGGCTTCAAAGAAATAATATTTAAATGAAAAATTCTATAATAGCCGGTTTGTTTATATTTCTACTTTTATTAGTTATTTCCTGCAGTAAGGATGTTGAAGATAAGTTGGAAGGCAAATGGCAACTACAACATATAGAGGCTGATGGGATAACACAAAAGGTAGATACTGTTTTTTATAACTTCCAAACATCTTTATTCCAATATCAGATCCTTAACCCAGCAACTAATACTACACGGCATATCTATGGTTTTAAAACATTACAGGGAGAGAAGCAATTACTGCTGGAAATGTCTTATCCTCCGGCTAATGTAAATGATTTCATATCATTAACAGACTGGGCATCACCCGAGCGTATGTTTGTTATTGAAGATGTTACCAGTAGCCGCCTTGTTATTAGTAGTGAAGATAAGCTTTATACCTTTAGAAAGTTTTGATTTAGAACCTTTACAACACTTTTCCGGCATTTATCTTTAACTTCCACTTTTGTCCGTACTGTATTGATTATTAGTATATAAGGAGTGTAAGATTATCTTCCACTAAAATTAATACCTGTCACGCCGGATATATTATTTCGGTTAATCAACTTAGCAAGGAAATCATATAATTTGGTGTACGTAATTTATAAAATGAAATACGTAACTTATTATGATAACGTACGTGATTTCAGAAAGCCTATTACTTTGCTAACAAAGCCCTGGGGTTTTGTTAAAGAAACTCCCTGGTTTTAGAAACAAAGCTCACTTATTTTTTACAACTGATCAACAACAAAGTTATGATAAGATACATGCAAAATTTATCAGGACGCTTTCGATTTTAAACCGGAAGTATCCTAATTCAAACAGCAGGTACACAGTGATAGTTCCACACAGTTAGTGGAAGATTATCTTCCACTCCTGAAACTGCTTCAGAAAAGGGTTTAAAAGTGTTTGTGTAAGGTGAAGATGATGTCGTAAAAGAACTCTATAGACATAAATCTCCTTCAATAGCATTTGTTTCCTTTATTAAATCGTACGGATCTATTGATAACTGTAAGCCTCGTTGTCCGGCGCTAATAAATATTTCAGCATGTTTGAATGCTGTAAAATGAAGAAACGTCGGGAATTGTTTTTTCATTCCGATCGGCGAACATCCTCCCCGGACATATCCGGTAAGTGGCAATAGTTCTTTCAATGGTATCATTTCGCAACTTTTATTACCCGATATGTTTGCGGCTTTTTTTAAATCGACTTCTTTGTCTCCCGGTATGACACAAACGAAATAGCCGTTTTTGTCGCCATGTAGTATCAAGGTTTTGAATATCTGGGAAATAAATCCTCCCAATTGCTCCGCTACATGGTTCGCGCTAAGATCATTTTCATCTACCTCATAGGGTATCAGTTTATACTTAATGTAGGCTTTATCTAATAGACGGGCCACATTCGTTTTGCTAATCTTTTTCATTTTAAACCCCTTTCATTGATAATTGTATACGTTTTCTAATAAGATCGACACTTAAAACTTTAACTTTAACGTGTTGGTGAATAGACACAACTTGTGTAGGATCGCTTATAAAACGGTCAGCCAATTCAGAGATGTGTACTAATCCGTTCTCTTTTATACCTATATCTACAAAGCAACCAAAGTTTGTGATATTCGTTACAATGCCGGGTAATGTTTGGCCTTCTTTTAAATCCTCGATTGTTTTCACATTCGGATCAAAAGAAAAGACTTGTATTGCCTGGCGGGGATCACGCCCGGGTTTATCCAACTCTTCCATTATGTCTAATAACGTTGGCATACCCACCGACTTTGTGATGTATTTTTCAAGTTTAAGTTTTTTCTTTAAATCTTTGTTCTCAATTAACTCTTTAACAGAACATTCAAGATCATTCGCCATATACTCAACAATCTGATAGCTTTCAGGGTGAACGGCGGAGTTATCCAATGGGTTTTTACCACCATGTATCCGGAGAAATCCGGCGCTCTGTTCAAAAGCTTTTTCTCCCATGCGAGGCACTTTCATCAATTCTTTCCTGGATTGGAACGGACCATGCTCAGTACGATAATCTACAATATTCTGGGCTAAAGTTGGCCCCAGTCCGGATATATATGTCAATAAATGTTTGCTGGCGGTATTAACATTCACTCCTACTAAGTTAACACAGCTTTCAACAGTCATATCCAGGCTTTTCTTCAATAATCCTTGATCCACATCGTACTGGTATTGACCGACACCGATACTTTTGGGATCTATTTTTACAAGTTCTGCTAAGGGATCCATTAATCGCCTGCCTATGCTTATAGCGCCTCTCACCGTTACATCATATTCAGGGAATTCATCACGTGCTACCTTTGAAGCAGAATAAATAGATGCACCGTTCTCGCTAACTACAAATACCTGGACTTTTCGTTCATAACGGATATTCGTAATAAATTGCTCGGTTTCCCTGCTGGCTGTACCATTACCGATAGCGATCGCTTCAATATCATACGTCGATATCAATTGGGATACTTTTGAAGCAGCTTTACTCTTTTCATTTTGAGGCGGATGTGGATAGATGGTTTCATTGTGGAGCAGATTACCCTGCGCATCTAAACAAACCAGTTTACATCCTGTACGGTAACCCGGATCGATCCCTAATACTCTTTTTTGTCCTAAAGGCGCAGCCAATAATAATTGTCGAAGGTTTTCCGCAAAAACACGTATGGCTTCTTCGTCAGCCTTATTTTTACTCAAATTAGCAAATTCAGTTTCTATCGATGGTTTTAGCAGGCGTTTAAAAGAATCGTTCACTGCCTCTGCGACGTGTTCGGATGATTCATTCCGCCCTTTTACAAACCGGCGTTGTAATCTTTCCACACAACTTTCCACGTCGAGAGATATGCTTACTCTTAAAATCCCTTCTGATTCTCCGCGGCGTAAAGCTAATAAGCGGTGTGAACTGCAACGGTTTAATGGTTCGCTAAAATCAAAGTAGTCCTTATATTTTACACCCTCTTCTTCTTTTCCTTTAATTACTTTCGAGCTGATTACAGCAGTATGTGAAAATGAATTGCGTACGGTATTACGTGCGTTCTCATCTTCATTTATCCATTCGGCAATGATATCGCGAGCTCCCTGTAAAGCTTCACTTTCATTTTTTACTTCATCATTAATATATTTATGAATGCAGGTATCCAAATCTCTTTCATTCTGCTTCATAATTATATTAGCTAAAGGTTCAAGACCTTTCTTACGGGCTATTTCTGCTTTTGTAACCCTTTTGGGTTTGTATGGGAGGTAAATATCTTCCAATTCAGTACCATCCCATGAATCATCGATACGTTTTTTCAATTCAGGAGTTAATTTACCCTGTTCTTCTATAGATGAGAGAATGGTTTCTTTCCGTTTGGCTAATTCATTAAGTTTGTCAAAATGATCTTTAATCTGACTGATTTGTACTTCGTCTAATCCGCCGGTAGCTTCTTTCCTGTAACGGCTAATAAAAGGAATCGTGGCTCCTTCGTTAAGTAAACCTACAGTTCTTTCTACTTGTTGGGATGCAATATTTAGCGTGGTCGATATAAGTGCGCAAAATTGTTGTAACATATTAGTTTTAGAATATTTGTCAGCAAATATACTCATTTACTATTATTATTCGTTCGTTTCTTTTGAAAGCAAATATTGAGAATTTATAAGGAATATATTATAATAAATATTTTTAATGTCCTCAATTTATCATTCATTTGGTTATTTTATAAATAATCAATATATTTATCAAATGATATTATATATTGGAATTTAACCTATGTTGGAATGACCAAACTTAATTTATCTAACACTAACTTAAAACAGGAGTTTAATGACTTATCTCATTTGATGTCAGAAATAATAAATGAGTTACCTCTTCAGCTTTTTATAAAAGATACTGGGAATGATTTCCGTTATATTTATGCCAGTCCTTTAATGAAACAGGTGTTCGGGGTGTTTTATGATAACGTTGAGGGAAAAACAGATTTTGATCTCATACCTGATAAAAAAGCAGCACAAATTTGCCGGGAATCGGACGAAGAAGTAGTACGTATCCAGGGAAAGGTTCAGACAACTGAACTGATGAAAGATCCGAATGGTGTAATACGTGTTATGGATATCACCAAGATGCTCGTTAACCGTGAAAACAAATCCCCTTACCTGATAGGTATGGCATGGGAAGTAACCAAACTTAAAGAAGTTGAATATCAATTAGAAGACTATAATAAACGATTGGCTTTTGCCTGCCAGGTTGGTAAAATATATCCATGGACATGGGATTTTGCAAAAGGGACAGTTGAACTTTCGACTGTTATGAAAGGAAGCATACAGCCTCTTTTCATCGTACATAAAAATTTCGTGGGGCATATTCATCCGTATGACCTGAAAGAATATAATCATATTACACAGGCTTTTACAAAGGGCGAAATAGATTCTTTCAGGGTAAGTTTTCGTTCGAGCTATTTTACCGGAGAGTATGTATGGTATGAAAAGATAGGGGAAGTCTATGAACGGAACTCAACAGGGAAAAGTACTAAAGGGATTGGTGTAATGCGTGATATTACTGCTGACAAGCGTCATGAAGCAGATATACAGGCGAAGCATTTGGCAGAAGAAAGCAACCGTATGAAATCCGCTTTTATTGCTAATATGAGCCATGAAATACGTACACCATTAAATGCGATTGTTGGTTTTTCAACCTTATTAGCAGAAGCAGATACACAAGAAGAAAAGCAAGAATATTTAAAGATAATTGAGTCTAGTAACGATTTCCTACTGCAATTGATAAGTGATATTCTTGATATATCAAAAATTGAATCAGGAAAGATGGAATTTGTTTTTTCAACTTTCTCGCTAGATGATGTTTTTATAGAACAACAAGAATCATTCGCACTTAGGGCTGAACCTGGAGTTAATATTATTTTTGAAAAGAAAGGGTATGAATATATGATCCATTCGGAAAGAGTAAGGCTTACTCAGGTTTTGATCAATTTCCTTTCGAATGCTATAAAATTTACAACAACCGGATCCATCCGCTTTGGATATGATGTGGGAGATAATGAAA
>DAMCDT010000152.1:0-8891 GCA_032058265.1 Tannerellaceae bacterium | reverse complement strand
ATTTCTGGCATTTGTTTTACCTTTATTGCTTGTAATATGTACGATTGTATTCGGTACCTATAGTAATTGGAGCGAAGGTAGAAGCGCACTGGCTTCATTATTGATCCTGCTCCCTTATTATGGTTTTTTATACCTTTTACGCGACAGACTAAAAAAGAAATTTATTTTCACTTTGAAGAAAACAAAAAACTAATATAACAAAAAAGCATGATTTTAATCGCCATTATTTCCTTAGGGGGAATCGGAGTCATCGGTGCTGTGTTACTATATGCTGCCTCCAAAAAGTTTGAAGTTTACGAAGATCCCCGGATTGCTTTAGTTCAGGATGCTTTGCCGGCTGCTAATTGTGGTGGTTGCGGCTTCCCCGGATGCGCGGGTTTCGCTGCTGCCTGTGTCAACGCAGGTTCGTTAGACGGTCTGAACTGTCCGGTAGGAGGAGCCGAAGTGATGAGTAAAGTAGCGGCTATACTTGGTAAAGAAACTACCGCATCCGATCCGATGATCGCAGTTGTAAGATGTAACGGCAATTGTGAGGCCAGACCGCGCACGAATCATTATGACGGTGCACAAAGTTGTGCCATTGCAGCATCTTTGTACGGAGGAGAAACCGGATGTTCCTACGGATGTTTCGGATATGGAGACTGCGTGACAGTATGCCCTTTCGACGCTATCCACATTAACCCGGAGACAATGCTTCCTGAAGTAATCGACGAAAAATGTACTGCTTGTGGAAATTGCGTAAAAGCTTGCCCAAAAAGCATTATTGAATTACGCAAAAGAGGGCCTAAATCCCGCAGGGTATTCGTAAGTTGTGTTAATAAAGACAAAGGAGGTGCCGCACGTAAGGCATGCAGCAATGCGTGTATAGGTTGTAGCAAATGTGAAAAAGAATGTCCGTACGAGGCCATCACCATTACGAACAACCTCGCATACATTGATTATATGAAATGCCGTTTATGCCGGAAATGCGCACCTGTATGTCCGACCAATGCCATACTTGAACCGAATTTTCCTCCCCGTAAGGAAAAAGTAGCGGTCGAGGCTAAAGAATCTAAAGAAGAAACAAACTAAAAATAAATCTGAATCGTATGCTCAGGACATTTAGAATCGGAGGAATACACCCACCAGAAAACAAACTGTCTGCCGGTAAAAAGATCATTCCTATTGCTATACCCAAGCAGGTTATCATACCATTAAGCCAGCATATAGGCGCTCCGGCACAGGCGGTTGTTAAGAAAGGGGACATAGTGAAAGTAGGTACTTTGATCGGTAAATCCGGTGGATTTGTATCGGCAAATATTCATTCTTCCGTATCAGGTAAAGTAAACAAGATTGACAACGCCATCGATACCAGCGGTTATAAACGCCCTGCTATATATATAGACGTAGAAGGAGACGAATGGGAAGAATCCATCGACCGCTCGGACAAACTAATTAAGGAATGTACGCTATCGTCTAAAGAAATTGTTGATAAAATAGCGGAAGCCGGAATCGTAGGCATGGGTGGAGCAACGTTTCCCACACAAGTTAAGCTACTACCGCCTCCGGGAAATACATCTGAATTACTTATTATTAATGCGGCAGAATGTGAGCCTTATCTTACTTCAGACCATTCATTGATGATGGAAAAAGGTGAACAGATACTAAGTGGCATCTCTATCCTTATGAAAGCGATCCATGTGAATAAGGCAGTCATCGGAATTGAGAAGAACAAACCTGATGCCATTTCGCACTTTACATCTTTGGCAAAAGAGTATACAGGCATTGAAGTAATGCCGTTAAAATCAAGATATCCGCAAGGTGGAGAAAAACAATTGATCGATGCTGTTATCCGCCGGCAGGTTAAAAGCGGTGCGTTGCCTATATCCGTTGGTGCTGTTGTTCAGAATGTAGGAACTGCTTTTGCCGTTTATGAGGCCGTACAAAAAAATAAACCACTAATTGAAAGGGTGGTGACCGTAACAGGTAAGAGCGTTACTTCTCCTTCTAATTTCCTTGTTCGTATAGGTACTTCTATCAACGAATTGATAAATCAAGCGGGCGGTCTTCCTGCGAATACAGGAAAGATCATTGGCGGAGGCCCTATGATGGGAAAAGCGCTTGTTAGTACAGATGTACCTGTTACCAAAGGAAGTTCGGGTATTTTAATCCTCAGCAAAGAAGAAGCCATACGTAAACCAATGTATAGCTGTATCCGCTGCGGTAAGTGTGTAAATATTTGCCCGATGGGACTCAATCCCACCCTGTTAATGGATGCAACAGAGTTTGAAGATTGGGATTTGGCCGAGAAGAATTATATTGTAGATTGCATTGAATGTGGTTCATGCAGTTACACTTGTCCTGCCAACCGCGTATTATTGGATTACATCCGTTTGGGAAAAGGTAAAGTAATGGGCATCGTTCGTGCCAGAAAGTCATAACATACTGCTATATGGAAAATAAATTAATCATATCTCCTTCGCCGCATATCCATGGAGGCGACAGCATAACAAAGAATATGTATGGTGTACTGATTGCCTTGATTCCGGCTTTCCTTGTATCCCTTTACTATTTCGGGTTAGGCGCTTTGATCGTCACATGCGTATCTGTCCTTTCGTGTGTTATCATTGAATATACAATACAAAAGTTTCTTTTGAAAAAGGCTCCTACAATCTGGGATGGTTCGGCAATCATTACCGGAGTGTTACTGGCTTTCAATCTACCGTCTAATCTTCCCATTTGGATCATTATCATAGGCGCTTTGGCAGCTATCGGTATCGGGAAAATACCTTTTGGAGGATTGGGTAATAATATTTTTAACCCCGCTTTGGTAGGCCGTGTGTTCCTGTTGATCTCTTTTCCGGCTCAAATGACCACCTGGCCGGTTCCGGAAGTTATGTCAATGCATTACACGGATGTAGAGACAGGCGCTACCGTTCTTTCTCTTATCAAAGGAAGTGCCACGGCAACCCTTCCATCTAATGCAGATATGCTTTTAGGAAATATGGGAGGAAGCCTTGGTGAAGTAAGTGCCATTGCTCTTTTGCTGGGACTTATATTTATGTTGATACGTAAGATCATTATCTGGCACATTCCTGTGGCTGTTTTAGGAACAGTCATGATCTTTACAGGTATCATGTACGGCGTTAATCCTTCTACTTATGCAAATCCGTTGGTTCACTTATTATCCGGAGGTTTGCTTTTGGGAGCGATCTTTATGGCGACCGATTACACTACATCACCCATAAGTAAAGCCGGTATGATTGTTTATGGAATAGGAATCGGTGTCATTACAACGGTGATACGATTATTTGGTTCATATCCCGAAGGTATGTCGTTTGCTATATTAATTATGAATGCCTTTACCCCTCTCATTAATAACTATATCAAACCTAAACACTTCGGAGGGAAATAATTATGGAAAAGTTAAAATCAACATTACCTAATATGCTGCTTTCGCTGACAATTATATGTTTGTCTGCAGGAGCTATACTAGCTGGAGTAAATATTTACACATCCGAACCGATCGCTTTATCAAAAGCCGCTGCGCTAGAGAAAGCCATCAAAGATGTAACTCCCGAGTTTGATAATAATCCTATAGCCGATGCTTATAAAGCAGTAACATCTGACGGCGATTCTTTATTGATCTATCCGGCAATGAAAGACGGACAGGAAGTGGGAGTTGCTGTAGACAGTAACACAAAGAATGGTTTCAGCGGAGAAATTAAGATCATCGTCGGATTTGATACTGAAGGTACGCTGGTAAACTATTCAGTACTTCAACATGCGGAAACACCCGGCCTGGGTTCAAAGATGCAGGAATGGTTCCGTACAGATAAAAACAACCAAAATGTATTAGGAAGATCATTAGCTAATGGTAATCTTTCAGTCAGCAAAGATGGCGGAGACGTAGATGCCATCACAGCATCGACCATTACAAGCCGGGCATTCCTGAACGCAATCAACCGCGCTTACAGCGCTTATAAAGGAGCAGACGCAAATACCGGCGCAACGGATGCCACAACCGGAGCTACCGAATCAACACAAACAGAGGAAGGAGGCAATAATGAGTAAGATCAAGCTTATAACAAACGGTTTTATCAAAGAAAACCCTGTTTTTGTATTATTATTAGGGATGTGTCCGACATTAGGAACTACATCTTCCGCCATCAATGGGTTAGGAATGGGACTGGCTACAGCTTTTGTTTTAACCTGTTCAAATACCGCCATATCTCTTTTAAAGAAACTAATTCCAGATGCCGTACGTATTCCTGCTTACATTGTTGTGATTGCAACATTCGTTACAGTAGTACAAATGTGTATGGAAGCTTTTGTTCCTGCATTGTATGCCAGCTTAGGTTTATTTATTCCTTTGATTGTTGTAAACTGTGTCGTTTTAGGACGCGCTGAAGCTTTTGCTGCTAAGAACGATGTATTTTCTTCTGCACTTGACGGGTTAGGCGCCGGATTAGGCTTTACTTTTGCTTTGACTTTATTGGGAGCCGTCCGTGAGTTATTAGGTACCGGGAAATTCTTTAGCCTGACATTAATGCCTGAAGAATATGGTTCATTGATATTTGTATTAGCTCCGGGGGCATTCATAGCCTTAGGATTCCTGATTGCTATTGTAGATAAATTTCGTAAAGCCTGATTAAATAAGTAAGTCATGGAATATATAATCATATTTATAGCCGCTGTTTTTGTTAACAATATCGTATTAGCACAATTTCTGGGTATATGTCCTTTCCTGGGCGTTTCAAAGAAAGTAGAAACAGCCGTCGGCATGAGTGCTGCCGTTACCTTTGTATTAACTATCGCGACAATCGTAACATTCCTCATTCAGAAATATATTCTGGATGCTTATGGGCTGGGCTTTATGCAAACGATCAGTTTTATTCTGGTAATTGCTTCGCTCGTACAATTGGTTGAAATCATTCTGAAAAAGGTTTCTCCTGCGCTTTATCAGGCTTTGGGTGTTTTCCTCCCGCTTATCACGACTAACTGTTGTATCTTAGGAGTTGCCATACTGGTTATTCAAAAAGATTATAATTTAATGCAGGCAGTAGTTTATGCTATCTCCACAGCCATTGGTTTTGCGCTTGCTTTGATTATCTTTGCAGGTATCAGGGAACAGTTATCAAGAACACGTGTTCCCGATGCAATGAAAGGAACGCCGATCGCTTTAATTACCGCCGGTTTATTAGCTATGGCATTTATGGGCTTTTCAGGCATTGTTTAAGAAAAGGGATTTAAAGAAGAGAACCAATAAGGGAATAATATGAAACGAGCATATAAAAATTATCTACGCCGAAGGCGATGAATAAACTTACCGCGAGTTCCATAGCTACCTTTTAAATATTTATTGATATGAAAAATAAAATTTTAGTAACAGGGGGAACCGGATATATCGGATCACATACAGTAGTGGAATTGCAAGCTGCAGGTTATGAAGTGGTAATTGTAGACAACCTCTCCAATTCAAACATCGAAGTATTGGATGGTATCGAGAAAATATCAGGAATACGCCCTACCTTCTATGAAATGGATTGTAATGATAAATTAGGTTTGCAGAAGATATTTACTGAGCATAAAGGAATAAAAGGTATTATACATTTCGCTGCGAGTAAAGCCGTGGGCGAATCCGTTCACAAGCCTTTAGAATATTATCGTAATAATATTGTTACACTTCTCAATTTATTAGAGATAATGCCTGAGTATAATGTAGAAGGTATCGTCTTTTCTTCTTCTTGCACAGTATACGGACAACCCGATATACTTCCCGTAACTGAAGATGCTCCTATCAAACCGGCTTTATCTCCTTACGGAAATACAAAACAAATTAATGAAGAAATCATCCGGGACGCTATCTATGCCGGTTTACCTTTCAAGAGTATTATTCTTCGTTACTTCAATCCAATTGGTGCGCACCCAAGCGCTGAAATTGGAGAACTACCCAACGGAGTGCCACAAAACCTCGTACCATTCGTTACACAGACAGCTATGGGAATCCGTAAGGAACTAAGTGTATTTGGAGACGATTACGATACTCCTGACGGTTCTTGTATACGCGATTACATCAATGTGGTAGACTTAGCTAAAGCACACGTTATCGCTATGGACAGGATGCTGGAAAATAAGTCTAAAGACAATCTTGAAATATTTAACTTGGGAACCGGACGTGGCGTATCAGTACTGGAACTAATTTCAGTGTTTGAAAAAGGAACAGGCGTTAAAGTTCCTTACAAAATTGTGGGGCGTCGAGAAGGAGACATCGAGAAAGTATGGGCCAATCCTGAACACGCTAATAAAGTATTAGGCTGGACAGCAAAAGAAACAGTAGAAGATACTTTAATTACTGCCTGGAACTGGCAAAAGAAGCTAAGGGAAAAAGGTATTCAATAAGTAATCAATAATAGGATACGTCCGTATTATAAACGGGAAGCATCCAAATAAAAAAAGGACGTTAGCTATTTTATTTTGCTAACGTCCTTTTTTATCTTATTCACTTAGTATTTGATTTACGGCATTACGCCAGTCTTCTTTGTTCTCCGGCTGATATGTTTTAAAGCCTAAAGAAGCGCCGACCTCAATATTCTTCGCTCCGTCATCAACAAATAACGTTTCTGCGGGAACCATACCGCTATCC
Source organism: Tannerellaceae bacterium (assembly GCA_032058265.1). Lineage (GTDB taxonomy): Bacteria > Bacteroidota > Bacteroidia > Bacteroidales > Tannerellaceae > DFXE01. The sequence goes on along the minus strand of DAMCDT010000152.1, from coordinate 2,266 downwards.
TTCAGCATAAATTCAAAAATAGCAGGATCGGGCTTAGTAATGCCTGCTTCGTAAGAAGTATACATTTTATCAAAATAATCATTTATCGGACGTCCGGCTGATGAGAATTTAGGTGTACGTGCCCATTCTTCCTGAATAATCGGATTGGTGTTGCTTAATAAGTAAACCTTATATTTCTTACGTAGTTCTAATAAATAATCAAGTTTATATTCAGGTACGTCAGCTACGAAACCTAACCATGCCCATGCTATTTTATCATTGGGTAAGTCCTTTCCGGCATGTTTACGCAATTTATCATAAAACTCTGCCGCGGATAACTTGCCATTTTCCACTTCAAGGAAAATTCCTTTTTGTTCATACGGGTCTAATAATTGGTCCGCATGCTCCACACCGATCTCTTTAAAACGACGGATGGGTTCGTTAGCATCCAAATCAATGATCACACCTCCCAAATCAAACACAACATTTTTTATAGCCATAGTCTAAAAACTAAATTGTTAATTGAAGGCAAAAGTAATCATTTTAGGAACAAAAAGAAAGGCGGACTTCAAAGCCCGCCTCTATGTGATCAATTTTCCAATTTATGGATAACTAAACCTGACCGAAGCTTGGGTTCAAACCATGTTGTCTTTGGCGGCATAATATTGCCTGTATCGGCGATATCAATCAATTGTTTCATTGATACAGGATACAATGCTAAAGCTATTTTCATCTCGCCACTGTCTACACGGCGTTTAAGTTCGCCTAATCCACGGATGCCACCTACAAAGTCAATCCGCTTATCCGAACGAAGGTCTTTAATGCCCAAAATCTCATCCAGAATAAGATTAGATGAAATAGTTACATCTAACACACCAATCGGATCATTATCATTGTATGTTCCCGGCTTAGCTGTTAGTGAATACCATTCGTCACCTAAATAAAGGGAGAAGTTGTGTAACGCTTTTGGTTTAAAGATTTCTTTTCCTTTCTTCTCTACGATAAAATTCTTATCCAGTTTAGCAAGAAATTCTTCTTCTGATAAACCATTCAGGTCTTTAACAACGCGATTATAATCAATAATAGTTAATTGATTAGCAGGAAAGCAAACTGCCATAAAGTAATTGTATTCTTCATCTCCTTTATGATTAGGATTCAGCTTTGCTTTTTCCGCTCCGACCAATGCGGCAGCTGCCGAACGATGATGCCCATCAGCAATATAAAGCGCAGGTATTTTCGCAAATGCTTCGGTAATATGAGCAATATCTTCGTCATTATCTATTAACCAAAACGTATGACCAAAGCCATCCAGTTCAGCGACAAAATCATATTCGGGAGTTTTCCCCGTGTATTTCTTAACGATGGCGTCTAATTCAGGATTATCCGGATAAGCGAAGAATACCGGCTCAATGTTAGCGTTATTTACGCGTACATGTTTCATTCGGTCTTCTTCTTTATCGCGACGTGTAAGTTCATGCTTTTTGATTTTTCCGGTCATATAATCATCCACATAAGCGCAGATAACCAAGCCGTATTGTGTACGCCCATTCATTGTCTGTGCATAGACATAATACATTTCCTTATCGTCCTGTACTAACCAGCCTTTATCCTGAAACTTCTGAAAGTTCTCTGCTGCCTTTTCATAGACTTTTTCATCATGTTCGTCAGTACCTACGGGAAAATCAATTTCCGGTTTGATTATATGGTATAATGATTTCTCATTATTACCTGCCTCTTCCCGCGCCTCTTCAGAATTCAATACGTCATAAGGACGGGAAGCTACTTGCTCAATCAAATCTTTTGGCGGACGTATGCCTTTAAAAGGTTTTATTTTCATTTTTTTAAATCATTAATCGTTATAATTACTTATTAACACGGAATTGTTCGTTTCCGTTCTTAATGAAATCTACGATTTGTTTAGCGGCGGCAATACCTGCATTGATGTTTGCTTCGGCGGTCTGTGCTCCCATTTTCTTAGGAGTGGCAAAATAACGATCAGGGTATTTTGTCGCCAGTTCGCTGTCGATAGCAGGTTTGATATCGCTTATATATTTGAAGTCAGGACGTTCTTCAAGCATTTTAGTTAAACCTGCTTCATCCATTACTTCCTTGCGGGCTGTATTTACTACCATAGCACCTTTAGGCATAGAGTTCATCAGTTCAAAGTTAATCGAACCTTTTGTCTCTGCAGTTGCCGGAATATGAAGGGAAACGATCTGACAGGTTTTGAATAACTCTGCCGTAGAAGCGACAGCCTTTACACCATCGTTCTCAATAACCTGAGTAG
>DAMCDT010000151.1:0-8893 GCA_032058265.1 Tannerellaceae bacterium | reverse complement strand
CATACCTGTTTCATAGAAAGGTAAGTCGAGGAAGCGGATATGGTCTTCTTTTGTGATACCGCTATAACGGGCGCCGGCGCGTGCTTCTTCACGGCGTATAGTACCTTTCATAAACAAGACATCGTCCTTTTCCTTTTCTCCTTCAACTTTTTCATTAAGAAGGAAATAAATGATCTCTTCGGCTTTTTTCTTTACCGTATCATCTTCCGGTGAATATTTAGAACATACATCCCGCAGGTATTCACAATAACGGATCACTTCTTCATCACCAACGGCTATATTACCGGAAGTCTGATAGGCTACATATACATCGTGATGTTGATCGCATAAACGACGGAATGTCCCGCCCATCGAAATAACATCATCATCCGGATGCGGACTGAAAATGATCACTTTCTTAGGATACGGAGTAGCCCGTTCAGGACGGTTGGTATCATCGGCATTTGGTTTACCACCCGGCCATCCGGTTATCGTATGTTGAATATCATTGAATATCTTGATGTTTACATTATAAGCGGAACCGTATAATGCCAACAGCTCACCCAATCCGTTTTCACTATAATCTTTATTTGTCAGTTTAAGAATAGGTTTTCCTGTTAACTGGCATAGCCATACTATTGCACGGCGGATCAATTTATTATCCCATTCACAGTTAGTTACTAACCAGGGATGGCTGATCCGTGTCAATTGATAAGCAGCAGAAAGATCGATAGCAACTTCTACATTATTTTGGTTTTGCAAATAAGAGGCCGGATTAATATCCGTTACTTTACCTTCAATAACTTCTTTAAGAATATGGGATTTACTTTCGCCCCAAGCCATCAATACGATCTCTTTTGAATTCAGGATGGTTGACATGCCCATTGTTATGACTCCGGCCGGTACATTATCAATCGATTTAAATACTTTGGCAGCCTCTTTACGTGAGTCATTATCCATTAATATAAGACGAGTGGTAGAACTTATGGTTGTACCTGCTCCGTTAAATCCGATATTTCCGGCATAACCAATACCTAACAGCATATAATCGATACCACCATGCTTTTTAATATCTTCTTCATAACGGATACAAAAGTCATATATATCTTCTTTCGGTAAAAATCCATCCGGCGAATATATATTTTCAGGCTTGATATCTATATAATCCAGAAAATAGTCTTTTAAATATGAAAGGTTACTGAATGTCGCTGTTTTCAACGGATAAAACTCGTATAGGTTGAACACAATTACATTCTGAAAGCTAAGGCCTTCTTCCTTATGCAGGCGAATTAGCTCTTTAAAAACGCTTTGGGGAGACCGTCCGCCAGGTAATCCTAATACAAATGATTGACCGGTTTCTTGTTTCTTTTTGATCTGTTTTGCAATTTCATTTGCTATGGCGAAAGAACCTTCGTCTGCCGATTCATATATCGTTGTTGGAATTTTCTCGAAACGAGTTAATACAGATTCTTCATAAGCGTTCTCTGGACGGTAATACCGTGTAGGAATTCGCGTCAGGGTGATTTGCGAACTTAAATTTGTTTTCATGTTTATTTTTTGATTTAGTATGATGATTTAAAAGAACGAATTGCAAATATAGCAATTTATTAAGTAACAATTTAATGCTTTTAAGTGTTTAATACTTCCAGTTCAAGTGTGTATTCCGTCCATTTGTCCATAGCCTCGGTTAATTGTTTTTTAATATCTGAATACTTACTGTAAAGTGACGCATCGGAGGCTCCCTCCGAAGTTGCCAGTTTATCTTCCATTTCTTGAATAGTTGTTTCCAATTCTGTTATTACTTTTTCGGTATCAGCAATTGCTTTTTCCACTTTCCTTATAGCTTTGCTATGTTCTTTCCTCGCTTCGTATGAAAGTTTATTTTGGGAGGGTTGCTCCTGATTCTCTGTAGGATCAGATGTTTTCAATTGCGCAGAACGTTCAAGTTCCTTAAGGCTTTCGATTTTTTTTCGTTCCAGAAATTCATAAATACCACCTAAATATTCAATCACCCGTTTATTACCAAATTCATATACTTTATCAACTAATCCGTCCAGGAATTCCCGGTCGTGTGATACAACGATAACGGTTCCGTCAAATTCTTTTAAAGCACTTTTCAATACATCTTTCGAACGCATATCCAAATGATTGGTAGGCTCGTCCAATATTAATAAATTAACGGGATCGAGTAATAGGCGGATCATTGCCAACCGGCTCCGTTCACCTCCTGACAACACCTTCACTTTTTTATCTGAAGCTTCACCGCCAAACATAAAAGCTCCCAGTATATCTCGTATTTTAGTACGGATATCTCCCTGTGCCACATAGTCTATCGTATCAAATACTGTCAGGTTTTCGTCTAGCAATTGCGCTTGGTTTTGGGCAAAATAACCGATCTTAACATTGTGTCCTAGTTGCAGTTTTCCCTCAAAGGGTATTTCTCCCATAATGCATTTGACAAGTGTAGACTTTCCTTCGCCGTTCTTGCCGACAAAGGCTACTTTATCACCCCTGTTGATTGTAAATGTGACATGTTCAAATACAAGATGGTTACCATATCGTTTGGCAACATCCTCGGTGATCACCGGATAAGAACCGGAGCGTGGGGCAGGGGGGAATTTAAGATTAAGAGAGGAATTATCTACCTCATCTACTTCGATCCGTTCGATTTTTTCCAATTGTTTGATACGGGATTGTACCTGCACTGCTTTCGTTGCTTTGTAACGGAAACGTTCAATAAAGGCTTCCGTATCGGCAAGTTTCTTCTGTTGGTTCTCATAGGCGCGTAATTGTTGTTCACGGCGTTCCTGTCGAAGTACCACATAATCGGAATACCTAACCTTATAATCATATATTTTTCCCAATTCCAATTCCAGGGTTCGGGTAGTTGTATTATCAATAAACGCACGGTCATGCGATACTAATATCACCGCATTAGCACGGGTAGATATAAATGTTTCCAGCCATTGAATGGATTCAATATCCAAATGGTTGGTAGGCTCATCCAATAATAAGACATCCGGATTAGTCAACAATAATTTCGCTAACTCGATACGCATCCGCCATCCTCCACTGAATTCGGAAGTAGGACGTTCAAAATCCTTGCGGGTAAAACCTAATCCGATCAGTGTGCGTTCCAATTCGGCTAAATAGTTATTTCCACCCATCATTTGGAAGTGTTCGGACTTTTGGGTCATTTTCTCAATCAGCAGATGGTATGATTCCGATTCATAATCCGTACGTTCTGACAGTTCTTTGTTTAGACTGTCCAGTTCATGTTCCAGTTCGTGGATATGTTTAAAAGCAAGGGCTGCTTCTTCTTTGACGGTTCTTCCGTCAACCAGTTTCATTTGTTGGGGAAGATAACCGACAGTAATGTCTTTAGGAATGGTAACTGTTCCGGACGTGGGGTTTTGCAAGCCGGCAAATATCTTAAGCATGGTGGTTTTACCTGCTCCGTTTTTACCAACCAGTGCAATACGGTCTTTTTTGTTTACAACAAAAGAGATATCATCAAAAAGTGTAAATCCGCCAAATTCAACGGTTAGTCCATCAACCGAAATCATAATCCTTCTTTTTTGTGAACCACAAAGATACGACAAAAAAGATTTAATAAGGAAGCAATCGAATGCATACTAGGGCGAACGCATAAAAACCTTTAAATCTTCATTTGTGCCACCAGCTTGGCACAACAATGCCATGCCGTTGGCATTAATGTGCCTTCCCGTTGGCACAACTGTGCCAATACGATGGCATAAGTGGTCGGTTAAGGCTTCTTTCTGCTTCCATACGGATAGTTGGGTGATTCGTAGTGGCTTTTATGTGATTCAATAAAGCAATACTTTCATCCGTATGGAATGCTGAACAACAAATCGTTGTTTTCCAAATGATAAGTTCGTTCTTTTCATACATATTATATATATATTGGATAGAATCGAATGCAGTTGAGTCAGCTAACGCCGGGTTATTGTACATAAAGTAACCAATGGCATCAATAAGCTCCGCTAATTGGGGAAGGTTCGCAAGATGTATATAATTCAGTAAAGTTCCACATATTGCCGGATTCATCCTTCCTAATGAACGGGCTATGATATCCCTGGGTAATGGAAAGCTCTTTTTCTTTGAAACAGTCGCTGGTATTGTTTTATGTTGATTGTTTCCGATAAGTCCTAAATAATCTAACATCATTTGTGCCGTATGAACATGGCCTGCTTCCAATACATTACAAATCTCGATCTTCGTATATAATGCTTTTTCAATAGCTAACCGTTCTAAAAGCATAGCAATTAAAACTGTTTCATCTACAGATTCTCCGGAAGATAATGTTCTTACTGCTAAACTTCTTTCCCATGCAGCTTCTGCATTAAGTTGTTCGGTTAATTCAGCATACGATAATAAATGAAAGGCATTTGCGTCCGAATCATTGATATATCCACGCTGTCTTAATTCGTCTGAAGTGCTTTTCATTTATTTGAGTGTTGTTTGTTGTTACTATATATAATCACTAATCGGCTACAAACGGCACTAATTTAGCCTTCAGATCCGGCATTGGCATGTCTTTATCCAAAGGGAACATGGGGCGGTTGATACGTTTGTAAGGCAGGTTAGGTAAATCCTGGTTTACACCTCCTAATGTAAGTGCCATCATCCAATCTGCCTGGATATTATACAGTTCCGGAACCAGATAACCTAGTTTGACTACTACAATATCTGCTTGTGTTGGGTCTAAATTGTGTTTTGTAAACTCTTTCACATAATGGAATCCTTTCCGTTTCTCTGTTACAATCACATAAATACTACCTACCTGTACAACAACTTCCTTATTATTAGGGTTGTCCAGATAAACAGATGTTACTTTCCCGGATAGTTTTACAGGGGGAGCATAACGGTTATCTACAGCAGCACCCGCTGTTCCTTCCACCTGATTACCAACACCGGCTTTTATTGCTTTTGCAACGAACTCGGGTCCGGGAATAGAGGCATATATTAATGATTTTCCATTTGGAGACTTAAATTCGGGGCGTTTTAATAATTCTGTTATTGTCCAGGTAACGTCACCGGCACCTCCGGCTGTTGGGTTATCACCCATATCACTGATGAAATATGGCTTTTTTGTACTGGCTAAAGCATTGGCAAGACATACATCGAGTGTAGCGGTCGGAGCAACAAACTCAAACTCGTGACGTACACTCCAGAAATGATGGGCCAGATATTCAGCCGTGCGGACTACCATGTCTTTGTCGTCTCCATAAGCCATCACAACAGCATGGTTACGAGGTTCGTCCGCCCATGCATAACCAATCCAGATAGCGGCATCAGTTATACCTACCTGCTTTGTGGCAGGATCTACGGAAGCATAAAGGGATTTTCCCGGTTCTACACGGGTACTTGTTTGCTCACCCGGTAGCAGAATAGGAACAGGTATCCATGCTTTATATTTCGGGCGGCCTTTTCCCGATTCTAATCTGTCCACAAGATTCACAACAGCCCTTTCTTTTGATTCCATTGAATCTTCATGGGGAGCCAGCCGGTAACAGGTTATTAAATCAGTATTCTCTGCTAATCGCCAGGATACATTTCCATGTAAATCCATACAAGTAGATATAATGGCGTCTTTGCCTATCACTTCGCGTACTTTCAGGATAAAATCGCCTTCAGGATCATCAAGCCCGACAACGCTCATAGCTCCGTGAATGTCAAAAAATAAAGCGTCATAAGGAGCGTTTGCTTTTAGCAGATCAAGTATTTGCCCGGTTAGTGATTCATACGTTTCAATAGTAAGTGCTCCTCCCGGAGTTGCGCTTGCAATCATGGCAGGTAACCATTCCGCTTTTTCACGCATAGCCGCGCCTTCCTGTAAGAAAGGATAAGAATTTAAAAGTGCGTCACCAGCCCTTTTGCGGAAAGCGTCTTCGGCTGTTCTGGCAGGAGAAAATGTACTACATTCGATAGCAATTCCGGCAATGCCAATACGAGGTTTTTTCTGCCCGAAAGAAAAAGAGACAGATCCTATCATAAAAAAGAGGACCAAGAAAGAAAATCTTATTTTCATCTGATGTGATATTAAGTAATATATTGTTTTAGCGTATCTGCAAATGTGAGATAAATTATCGTAAATCAGATATTTATTATTAGCAAATCTTTCCAATCACACAAAAAAAGGCACTACCAAACGGTAATACCTTTCTTTATACTTTTACATAAGGAATGATTTGTTTACTGAAACTTCTTATTAAGTATAATATGTGCAAAATAGCCGATAATTACCAAAGCAAGGCCAGCTATAAGGATTGTGTTGCTCATACCACCTGTTATTGCCGGTACAGCAAGTACAGCCACACCAATAAGAAGTACAATCACTCCCAGGTATTTTAATAAATTGTTCATGGTTATAGATGTTTATAATTTATTTCATTTCTATCGCAAATAAAGCAATAATAACCCGATTCCAAAAATATTTTAGAATAAAAATAATGAATCGATTCAATTTAGCTTTTATATTTGTAAAAATAAAAGGAGTCTGATATGACACGATTACTTTACAAGGTTTATATATGCCTTATCTTTCTGCCGATTTTCCTGGTACTAACCATTATTACAGCTTTGATAACAATAATTGGATGTTTATTAGGTGGCGAAAAGATTTTCGCTTATTATCCGGGAATGATATGGTCGCGTATAACTTGTTATCTGGCTCTTTGCCCTGTTAAAGTAAAAGGACGTGAAAATATCGATAGGAAACAATCGTACGTATTTGTTGCAAATCATCAGGGAGCATTCGACATTTTTCTAATTTATGGTTTCCTCGGCGTTCCTATCAAGTGGGTAATGAAAGCCAGTTTAGGAAAGATCCCTTTTGTTGGGGCGGCATGTCGTGCAGCTGGGTTTATATTTGTAGATAATTCAACACCAAAAGCGGCAGCCAATAGCGTTAAAGAAGCGGAAAAGGCATTGAGAAACGGTGCTTCCATTGCAATATTTCCCGAAGGATCACGTACATATACCGGTAAGATGATTAAATTTAAAAAAGGAGCATTCCAAATGGCCTTTGATCAACATTTACCCATTATTCCCATTACATTGAATGGTCCCTATCATGTATTACCCATTGATTCTATTAATATACAGCGCCATAAGATGGAAATGGTGATACATCCTTCAATTTCTACTGAAGAAATAGAAGCAGCACATAAAAATCTTAAACTATTAGCTGATAAAACTCAAGAAATTATATCGTCTTCCTTATGGGATATTTATAAATAACTATTATATTTACCACGGTTAATCTTAAAAATATACATGTATGAAAACTTATCCTATCACATTACTGTGTGTGAAGCTCTCTTTTCTTATTTTATTTTTCCTTTATTCGGTAAATATGTATGCAATAGAAGATGAAAAGTATCCTTTCCATCCGGAGATTAATTTGCCATTTACATCTTCTAATCTCCCTATTGTTATTGTCGATTTAGATGAACGAATGGCTGATAAGGCAGACGACAAGCGGGTATCGGCCAATATGAAAGTGATCTGGAACCCGGATGGTTCGAGAAATAATATAACGGATGAACCTAACTATGAAGGCAATATCGGAATTAAATACAGAGGAAATTCTTCTTATTCTACCTCAGATAAGAAACCTTTTGCCGTTCGGACCCAGGATGAAAATGGTAAAAAAAAGAAAGTGCCTATTTTAGATATGGCAGCACATGACGACTGGGCTTTGTTAGCACCCTTTAACGATAAGACTATGATGAGGGACGTCTTGTTATTTGATTTAATGAGGGGAACGTTTGATTATACACCCACAGGACGTTATTGCGAACTGGTTCTGAATGGTATTTACCAGGGTGTTTATATTATGACAGCCAGAGTAAGGCAAGGGGAGAACCGTATCAATATTGAAGAACCCACTGCTGATGAAGGCATGGGTTTAACAGGTGGATATCATCTTGAATTGGACAGACCGGATGATCCGGGCTTTTTAGGAGTCGTTAAGGGTAAAAATCTATTTGAGAAGGATGTTTATCCTTGGGTTTATTATCAATGCAAATATCCGGATATGGAAGATTTATCGGATGAGCAGGTAAAATATATTCAGTCGTTAGTCCATTCAATGGAAAGGGCCATTGGAGGAGATGACTTCAAAGATCCGGACAAAGGTTTCCGTGCTTATCTGGACACAGTCTCTCTTGTTAATATATACATTGCCCAGGAATTTGCAAGAGATCCGGATGCTTACCGTTTGAGTATGCCTATGTATAAATATCCCGATAGCATAGATCACCGGTTTAAATTCTCAACCTGGGATTATAACGGGTCAATGGGATTAGCCGACTATAATGATAATTGGAGTTCCGAAGGTTGGGCGCATAATCTGAATCGTTTTGAAGATATAATAACAAGTATTCCCGTTCCGTGGATGTTTAAACATATCTTACAGGATGAACAGTTTTATTCTTTCCTTAAAAATACATGGGCAACTTATCGAATGAAACGCCTATCCGATGATTCGATCCTTGGGAAAATAGATTCTTTAACCAACCTTCTTCAGGAAAGTCAGGAACGAAATTTTACTATATGGAATCGTTTCAACGATGTTTATGTTTGGCCTAACTATCATTATGCCACATCATGGGAAGATGAAATAAATTACCTGAAAGAATGGCTGCTAAAACGTACGGCGTGGATAGATTCACAATGGACACTAACCGAACCAGATATTAACTATATCTCAAATGGACATTTTGAGGCTGCGATGCCACGGGCTAACAATCGTGAACCTTGGTTGGCAGAATGGATCACAAGTTCAGATAAGGTGAAACTTTCTTCCGCCGATCCTTATACAGGAAATTACCACATAAATATTCCGAATGAGGAGAAAGCTTCGCAGATAATTACGGAATTGCCTCAT
>DAMCDT010000150.1:0-8906 GCA_032058265.1 Tannerellaceae bacterium | reverse complement strand
TTGTTAGAGGTGGGTGATAGGTAAAGCGACAAAAATGGGATGATGCATTTTGATGCAGTTGCACTGGTTTTTATTAGTTTATAATAGAAAAAAACTACATTTGTATCTATATCAATAATTATGTAATCCATAATAATTAAAATATATGACAAGAAATAAGTCCAGGAAAAAGGACAACAACGAAAAGAAAGAGAAGAAAAAAGGTAGCGGTAGACGAATGAAAAAGCAGGAGATGATACGCGCTATTATCTCTGCTTTTCAGTCGTCACCCAAAGAACCGTTTAATTATAAACAGATAAGTAAGATAATAGGAGTAGAAGGACAATCGCAGAAGTTACTTGTTGTGGATATCCTGTATGATCTGGCGGCCGATGATTTCATTACTGAGATAGACCGGGGAAGATACCGTTTGAATAACTTAGGTACGATTGCTGTTGGTACTTTTAACCGGAGAAGCAATGGTAAAAATTCTTTTATTCCCGAAGACGGAGGAGCGCCTGTATTCGTTGCGGAACGTAATTCAGGACGTGCCATGCATGGCGATAAAGTAAAGGTTCAAATGTTGGCTAAAAGGAAAGGCGCCGAGCCGGAAGCGGAAGTAATGGAAATATTGGAGCGGACGGAAAGCACTTATGTAGGCAAACTGCAGGTGGCTAAAGGGTTTGCATTCCTGGTTACCGAGGATAAAACGTTGGCAAACGACATATTCATCCCTAAAGACAAGCTCAAAGGTGGGAAAAACGGAGATAAAGCTATTGTCCGTATAATGGAATGGCCTGAAGGAGCCAAAAACCCATTGGGAGAAGTTATAGACATATTGGGTGTGGCAGGGCAAAATACAGCCGAGATGCATGCTATTTTAGCTGAATTCGGGCTTCCTTATAAGTATCCGGTTCCGGTTGAGAAAGCCGCCGATAAAATACCGGAAGAAATACCCGCTGAGGAGATTGCGAAAAGAGAAGATTTCCGCGAGGTATTAACTTTCACTATCGACCCGAAAGATGCGAAAGACTTTGACGATGCACTTTCAGTGCGCCGTTTATCAAATGATAATTGGGAGGTCGGTGTACATATTGCCGATGTTACCCATTATGTAAAGCCTGAAAGTATTATTGAACGCGAAGCACAAAGCCGTGCTACTTCCGTTTATCTGGTGGATCGTACGATACCAATGCTTCCTGAGCGTTTGAGTAATCTCATTTGTTCCCTTCGTCCTGATGAAGAAAAGCTTTGCTTTTCAGCTATCTTCGAAATGAATGAAAACGCAGAAGTATTAAAGTACAGATTAAAGCGTACCATAATTAAAAGTGACAGACGGTTCACTTATGAAGAAGCACAGGAAATTCTTGAAACCGGAGAAGGCGATCATAAGGAAGAACTAATGGTTTTAAATGAATTAGCAAAGAAGCTTAGGGATAAACGTTTTAAGAATGGAGCCATTAACTTCGACCGTTATGAAGTTAAATTTGAAATAGATGAAAAAGGCAAACCGTTGCGTGTTTATTTCAAAGAGGCGAAAGATGCTAATAAGCTGATTGAAGAGTTTATGTTATTAGCAAATAAAACGGTTGCTGAGTTCGTTGGTAAAGTTCCGAAAGGAAAGACAAGAAAGACTTTTGTATATCGTATCCATGACCTTCCCGATCCGGAGAAGATGGAGAATTTCGCAACGTTTGTACGTCGTTTCGGGTATCGTGTGAAAACGGATGGTAAGAAAAGCGATGTATCCAAAGGCATCAATAAACTGTTGGATTCCGTACAAGGCAAACCGGAAGAGAACTTAGTCGAAACATTAGCTATCCGCGCCATGCAAAAGGCACGTTATTCTACGGAAAATGTAGGGCACTACGGTTTGGCTTTTGAGTATTATACCCATTTCACATCGCCTATCCGCCGTTATCCGGATATGATGGTTCACCGTTTGTTGGAACGTTACCTGGCCAACGGCCGAAGCGCTTCTAAAGTAAAATGCGAAGAATTATGCGACCATAGTTCAAACATGGAACAAATCGCCGCCAATGCCGAACGGGCTTCCATTAAATATAAACAAGTGGAATATATGAGCGATAAACTGGGAATGGTCTTTGATGGCGTCATATCGGGCGTAACAGAATGGGGATTGTATGTGGAACTGAATGAAAACAAATGCGAAGGCTTAGTCCCCATACGTGACCTCGATGACGATTATTATGAGTTTGACGACAAAAATTACAGCCTGATCGGTCGCCGCAAAAAGAACCAATACCGCTTAGGCGATCCAATAACTATCAAAGTAGCCCAAGCCAACCTCGAACGCAAACAGTTAGACTTTGTGCTTGTCTAATAATCTGATTCTAATTATATGGACATATTATTAATTATCTTAGCTATTATCTGTTTCCTGGTAGGTATTGCAGGGTCGATATTACCAGCGCTTCCCGGTCCTCCTATTTCTTATTTAGGATTATGGTTGTTGCATTGGAGTAAGTATTGTGAATTTTCTTCCTCTTTTCTCATTTGGACAGGTGTGATAATGGTCATTATTGCTGTGGCTGATTATTTTTTACCACCTCTGATAACCAAAAGAACGGGCGGATCGAATTATGCGACAGTGGGCTCCATTATTGGAATGATCGCCGGTATATTCTTTACTCCGGTCGGTATGCTGACTGGAATGTTATTAGGTGCTTTTCTGGGAGAATTGTTGTTTGCCCGTAAAGGCGCCGCAAATGCATTAAAGGCTGCCTTTGGATCATTTGTAGGCTTTATACTAGGAACTGGTTTTAAACTCTTATATTGTTTTTTTGTAATGGTAGCCCCTTTCTTTTATGGTTGAATCTAATTCTAATCTTGTAGGAATACCCAATTATTCCCTACGGAATAATCTTCATTATAACTGAATCCTTCCCATGAAAAAGACTTTAAGTCTTCGGGATCAGTAATTCTGTTTTTTATGATATAACGAACCATCTTTCCCCGGGCCATTTTCGCATAAATCACAATTGTTTTAAGTTTTCCATTTTTCCACATCTTGAAGTCTGGAGTTATAACGGTTGCCTTTTCTTCAATTTCCTTCCACCTGAAAGCCGGTTGAATATCCATACTTGCCAGGTTAATTAATACATTTCCGGCTCCCTTAATATCTTTCATGAATGTTCCGGTTTGCTTGTCTTTCCAAAAATTACAGATATTTCCATCCCCTAATTCCGGGATTTTTACATCACCTTCCATGCGGTAAGGTTTTATCATATCAAGCGGGCGTAGCAGACCATAACAAAAAGAAGCGATACGTAAGCTATCTTGCATAATCACGAAATCTTCCGGGGTAAAATCAGTAGGGAAAATGTTTTTGTAAACGACTCCGGTATAGGCAAGTATGGCTTGTAATGATGAAGATTCATCCGAATGAAAATCTTGAAAACGTAAATAGTTATCAGCCGTTAGTTTAGGGTTGATCTTTAATATCTTTCCTAATTCTTCAGCGGAAAACTGGGTCATGTGTAAAGCTATTTCTTTTGCTTCTTTGAAGAACCGTGGAGTTGTCTGCAAAGGAGGTTTAAATTTTGATGCGCCGCTCATCGTTTTGGCGGATGATATTATTGCCAACATACTTAAGTGTATTAAAGATTTACAAATGTAGAAAGGAAATTGATTGTGTGAAACAAATGATTAAGCTGAATTGTTTTTTATATATTAATTCTTAAGTTATTGACAAAGTGACAGACATACCGTTTGGCATTTATTTTGCATATTTATATGAAAACGAGAATAATTAAACTAGGAAAATAAAAACATTAAATATATGAATCTAAACAATTTTACAATTAAATCACAGGAGGCAGTTCAGCAAGCCGTTCAGTTGGTATCACAAAATAACCAACAAGTGATTGAAGCGCCTCATCTTTTGAAAGCTGTCATTATGACAGGAGAAAGCATAACGAACTTTCTTTTTCAAAAGTTGGGGGTTAATACCCAGAACTTAAACAGAGTACTGGATGGGCAGATTGCATCTTATCCTAAGGTTACCGGAGGTGAGCCTTATCTTTCCAAAGAAACTAACGCGGTTTTACAAAAAGCGGTTGATTACTCAGGTAAAATGGGAGATCAGTATGTATCACTGGAACACATACTGCTTGCTCTTCTAACGGAGAAAAGCGCTGCTTCCCAAATGTTGAAAGACGCCGGAGTAAACGAAAAAGAATTACGCCTGGCTATTGAAGAATTGAGAAAAGGTAATAAGGTGAACAGCCAATCGGCAGAAGAAACTTATGATGCTTTAGGTAAGTATGCTATTAATTTAAATGAACGTGCTCGAAGCGGAAAGTTAGACCCTGTTATCGGAAGGGATGATGAAATCCGCCGTGTATTGCAAATATTAAGCCGCCGTACAAAGAACAATCCGATTTTAATAGGGGAGCCTGGTGTTGGTAAAACAGCTATTGCAGAGGGTTTGGCTCATCGTATTGTTCGGGGTGATGTTCCGGAAAATTTAAAATCAAAACAAATATTCTCCCTGGATATGGGAGCATTGATTGCCGGAGCCAAATATAAAGGAGAATTTGAAGAACGTTTGAAAGCCGTGGTAAATGAAGTGACCAAATCGGAAGGTGAGATCATTTTGTTTATTGATGAAATACATACATTAGTTGGAGCGGGTAAAAGTGAAGGCGCCATGGATGCCGCCAATATTTTAAAGCCGGCTTTAGCGCGTGGTGAGTTACGTTCAATCGGTGCGACTACACTGGATGAATATCAGAAGTATTTCGAAAAGGATAAAGCGTTGGAACGCCGCTTCCAAGTCGTCATGGTTGATGAACCGGATGAATTGGATACTATATCCATCCTTAGAGGATTAAAAGAAAAGTATGAGAATCACCATAAAGTACGTATCAAAGATGATGCGATCATTTCGGCCGTTAAATTATCAAACCGTTACATTACCGATCGTTTTCTTCCGGATAAAGCTATCGACCTTATGGATGAAGCAGCGGCTAGGTTACGTATCCAGGTAGATTCCGTACCGGAGTCTTTAGACGAGATCAGCCGCCGTATAAAGCAATTGGAAATTGAACGGGAAGCTATCAAACGTGAGGATGACAAAGCGAAGCTGGAATACCTTAATAAAGATATTGCCGACCTGAAAGAGGAAGAAAAGAAACAAAAGGCTAAATGGGAAAGTGAACGAAGCCTTGTCAATAAAATACAACAGAATAAGATTGATATTGAGAACCTGAAATTCGAGGCGGATAAAGCGGAACGTGAAGGTGACTATGGAAAAGTAGCTGAAATACGTTATGGAATGATCAAGGCAAAAGAAGAAGAAAATGAGCAAGTTCAATCGGAACTGCATGAAATGCAAGGTGTTTCTGCCATGATAAAAGAAGAAGTAGACAGTGAAGATATTGCCGACGTTGTTTCCCGTTGGACGGGTATCCCTGTAAACAAAATGATGCAAAGTGAAAAAGATAAACTGTTGCAACTGGAAGATGAATTACATAAAAGAGTAGTTGGTCAGGATGAAGCCATAGCTGCCGTTGCAGATGCCGTTCGTCGTAGCCGTGCCGGTATGCAGGATCCTAAGCGTCCGATCGGTTCATTTATTTTCTTAGGAACTACGGGTGTTGGTAAGACTGAGCTTGCTAAAGCATTAGCTGAATATCTGTTTGATAATGAAAATATGATGACACGTATCGATATGAGTGAATACCAGGAGAAGTTCAGCGCTACCCGTTTGATTGGAGCGCCTCCCGGATATGTGGGATATGATGAAGGCGGACAATTAACGGAAGCCATCAGAAGAAAGCCTTATTCAGTTGTTCTGTTTGATGAAATTGAGAAAGCGCATCCGGATGTATTCAATATATTATTACAGGTATTGGATGACGGACGTTTAACGGACAATAAAGGACGTGTTGTAAACTTCAAGAATACCATTATTATTATGACGAGTAATATGGGTTCTTCTTTGATCCGTGAGAACTTTGAAAAGATAACGCCCCAGAATTATGAAAAAGTAATGGAGCAAACAAAAGATCAGGTAATGGATTTGCTACGTAAAACAATCCGTCCGGAGTTCCTGAACCGTATAGATGAAACAATAATGTTCACTCCTTTGAATGAACAGGAAATACGAAAGATCGTTGTTCTGCAATTGGATAATATCAAGAAGATGCTGGAACAAAACGGTATTAAACTTGAATTTACGACAGATGCCTTACAATTCATCGCGGATGAAGGTTATGATCCCCAATATGGCGCCCGTCCTGTTAAGCGTGTCATTCAAAAATATGTTTTGAATGAGCTATCAAAAGAAATATTGGGAGGTAAGATTGATAAAAGCCGTCCGATAGTTATCGATGCTGTAGATAACAACCTTTTCTTTAAGAACTGATAGTAATATCATACAAAAAAGGCGAGTTTAAAACTCGCCTTTTTTGTATGATATAGGATAGAGTTAATTCTTTTGTATAAGCACGGTTGCATAAGCAGCGATACCCTCTATCCGTCCTACAAAACCTAATTTCTCGCTTGTTGTTGCTTTGATAGAGATATCGTCTGTATCTACCTGCATTACTCCTGCAAGCGTTTCTTTCATTCTTGGGATATGAGGGTTCAATATAGGCTTTTCTGCGACTACCGTTGCATCTATATTGCCTAATTCATAACCGGCGTTACGGATTAATTTTATTGTATCACGCAATAGTATTTTGCTGTCGATGTTTTTATATTCCGTGTCAGTATCAGGGAAATGAAAGCCGATGTCACGCATATTTGCAGCGCCCAGCATGGCATCGCATATAGCGTGTATTAGTACATCTGCATCGCTGTGCCCTTTAAGGCCAAGCCTATTCTCTATTTTAACCCCTCCCAGCCATAATTCACGATCAGGAACCAGCGCATGTACATCGTAACCGAAACCAACCCGTATTTTCATATCAAATAATTATCTGAACAGTCCTTTAATACCATCCATATCAAAAGATAGGGAGAAACGTAATGTCTGGTCTAACGGATTACTTGGAACTGTACTTATCAGGTACGCAGCATCCAATTGAAATACGCTCATCCGAAAACCAGCACCCATTGAAAAGTATTGACGATTTCCTTTATTCGGATTCTCGTAATAATAACCACCACGAACGAAGAACTGGTCATTATAACTATACTCAACCCCTAATGAGAAATTGATCTCTTTTAATTCTTCTTTAAATCCTCCAGGTGCATCATAAAATGATTTGAACATACCCGTCATGAACGACATGTTGTTATATTTTTCTTTCAGATTGTCGTATTCTTCTTGCTCCTCCGCGGTAGTTCCCCTATCCATAGGCAAAGTAGGAACAAGATATTTACTGATATCAAAATATACGCCGATCCTGTTATAGTCATCCAACGGATAAAGCAATCCGGTTCCTAATCTTAATGTCGTTGGGATAAATTCGTTGGTTTCCCCGCCGTCATAAGATATTTTCGTACCAATGTTAGAGACATTAAAACCGAATGTCCATAAACTTTCACTATTTCCCAGCATTACATATTTTTCAATATACCCGGCGATGTCGGCTGCAAATGAATTACCTGCCGTCATTTCATTACTCTGGTCGCTCATATCCGAACGGATATACCTTAGCGCCACAGCCATAGAATATGATTCCGATAACTTACGGCTATAACTGACATCGATCGCCATTTCATAAGGATTCATATAGTTATAGGGGACATTTTCTCCTCCAAGTTCATATAAAGCAATCTCACCCAAAGTGAAATAACGCAGCGATGCACCGATGGCCTGATTATCATTCTGCCCGATCTTATAGAAACCGGATAGGTATGCCAATGCCACATCATTTACTAATTTACGCAACCAAGGGGTATAAGATAAACCGACACCGGCCTGGCTATAGCTAAAGGCATATTTCGCAGGGTTCCAATATTGGGAAGCTATGTCGGGACCACTGGCAACACCATTGTCACCCATAGAACCACCTCTTGCGTCGGGTGCTATAGAAAGGGAAGGAACTGCAGTGTTGATAGGTGAAAAGTTTTCCTTCTCACTTTGTGCCTGCATAGGCAGAGCAATCATCAAACACATACAACCTATAAGGAAAACACTAATTCTTACTACTTTTGTCATATTATATGTTACAAGTCAAGTTATTATCTCTATAAACTGAATATATCCCTGTTTTATTGTGCAAGGATTATTAATTTCTTTGCTTTGGTAGCTTCGCTTGAATTCTCTGTACGGATAGCAGCACGGTAAATGTAGATTCCCGGACGAAGGCGTGAACCGTTATTACTTCTTAGATCCCAATTGACTGTAAAGGGTGAGTATATATCGGATTCCCCGTTAACTTCTGTTTTCCATAAGCGCCTTCCGGACAGGTCAAACACCATGATAGTGGCATTTATATGTGATCCCGGACGGTTATGATATATACGGAATTCAATATTTTCGCGGGCGGGAACAGGAGTGGCTATGATCTCAGCAATGTTTGGTTTTAAGTCTTCAACCACTTCAAATGTCAATTCCTTCCGTGTAGAATTATTAAAGATATCCCAAACGGTAAATTCTATGGTATGTACTCCCGGTGTTAAAGCGGGAATAGAGAAAGCGACCAATCCTTCCCCGTCAGTATCAGGGAGTAATTTGTAGTATGCATTCAGATTGTGGTTCACCATAGGATTATCAATGGTTAAGGTTATATCATGTCCGACGCTGCTTCCACTAATATCTACACCCGTCTTGTCCCACAAACGGGCTACAAAGAGCGGGGTGGTATTTACTTTTCCACCTTCCACAAAGGTCGAATCATTCAGGTATATTAAGCGTATTTCCGGGCCTTCCGTATCTTCGTCCGGGTTATCGGAAGTGCCGCCAACTTTAAACTGTTGGAATGATCCTTGCGCTTCAATTCCGGATTGCT
>DAMCDT010000149.1:0-8913 GCA_032058265.1 Tannerellaceae bacterium | reverse complement strand
GGCTGAAAGAGTATCTGTTTGCGAACGGTTATTCTTATTCTGACACGAACTAAATGCGATAAGGATTAATAGAAATAGTAAATTTTTGTTCATAATACGGTTTTATAACTTTACAACATACGTCTTTATAAACAAGAAAGTTATCTATTTGTTTTGCAACTGTTAAAAAAATCTATACTTGGCCGGACAGATATAATCTGTAAAATATTATTTTCATCTTTACGGAAATTTTTATTGTAAAGACCACTTAAGTATTGTATATGGAAAAACAAAAATTAAGCAGACGACAGTTTTTAAGCTATTCTGCCTTAGGTTTGGCAGGATTAACTATTTTACCCAGTTGGGTAATGGCAAACGGTGTACGTATCGCACCCAGTGACCGGGTTGTTCTTGGATTTATCGGATTAGGACAACAAGGACTTTCCGACTTTAGCAGTTTCAATAATTGCCCCGGTGTACAGGTTGTAGCCGGATGTGATGTTGACTCTATCAAAAGAGAACGCTTCAAAAGAAGAGTGGAAGCCTGGCAAAAAGCTAATAACGTTGCCCAACGTTGCGATTTGTATGAATTTTATGAAGATTTGTTAGACAGGAAAGACATTGATGCCGTTTCCATTGCGACTCCTGACCATTGGCATGCTTTAACGACTATACATGCCTGCCAGTGCGGGAAAGACGTGTATGTGCAAAAGCCATTAGCTTATACCATAAAAGAAGGGCTGGAAATGGTTAAAGCCGTACGTGGCAACAATATTGTATTGCAGATCGGAAGCCAGCAACGCTCCGGTAAAGAATTCCAGCAGGCGATTGCTTTGGTAAGAAGTGGAGCGATAGGCCATATTGAAACGATCTACGCGAAGGTAGGTGATCCCCCAAAACCATTGGATCTTCCCGAAATGCCTGTACCTGCTAATCTGAACTGGAACCAATGGATGGGGCCATTGAATGATCCGAAGATCCATTATCATCCTGATCTTTGTCCTCCCGTCAGCCTGAATCCCGAACAAAATGAACAATTATGGGGTGCATGGCGCTGGTATTCAGAAACAGGAAACGGATTCACAGCCGACTGGGGAGCGCACATGTTCGACATTGCACAAGCGGCTATCGGTATGGACGGTTCCGGCCCTTGCGAATATATTCCTAAAGGATATAATGGCGCTCAATATATGACGATGAAGTATCAGAATGGCATAGTAATGACTGAACAGCCTTACCTTGATAAAGATAAGAACGCGCAAGGTATCATGTTTAACGGAACTAAAGGCTGGTTAAGAGTAGCAAGAGGATATATTGAATGTTCCGATCCCTCTTTAATAAAGAAAGAAGAACAAAAGATCGGCGCTGGTGAATATGAAGTAAGTTCGCCCCACATGCAAAACTTTATAGATTCGGTACGTTCCCGTAAGAACCCTATTGCTCCGGTGGAAGTTGGTTGCAGCACAAATACTCTTTGCTGTCTGGCAAATATAGCAACTGAATTGAAACGCCCTGTTAAATGGGACCCGGCAACCTTGAGTTTTGGAGATGACAAAGAAGCTGCCGCCCACAGGCTTTACCATTATCAGTACAGAAGACCATACTCGTTATAAACTGATATAAAAGGAGCTTAATTTTGCTCGTTAGTGATTTTTATTTGCTCCCTAGCTATTTATTTTTGCCAGGGAGCAAATATTTATAGGCTGTTTTCTATTAGGATTATAATGCTTTCCGCATAAAATCGATCATGTTTCCGCCTGCGATTGCTTCCACATCATCATCACGGTATCCTCTGTTCTTTAAAATACCGAATACTTTCTGCACATCCGCTATTGTTTTCAAGTCGTACGGACATTGTTCCGTTCCAAACGCTCCGTCTAAGTCACTGCCTACGGCAGCATTTTTAGTGTTTCCTGCTAACTGGCAGATATGGTCGATATTATTAGCCATCAGTTCCATATTGCAATTCGTTCCTTTAGGAGTCGATACGCCACGTACCCAGTTGGGAACCATCATCCATGCATCCAGTGCAAGGCCTATGACGGCATCACGTTCTATTAATGCTCTAATCATGTCGTCACTAAACTGACGGTTATGATTTACGAACACCCGGCAATTATTATGGCTTGCCCAAACCGGACCTTTATATAGTTCAAGCGCATGCCAGAAAGCATCGTCATTTAAATGGGTGACATCGAGGATCATCTTTAATTCATCCATTTTCTTTAGCAGTGCTTGTCCCATATCATTTAACCGCCCTGACGAATCCGTTCCGTTCGCATATCTTCCGGGGCCGTAATGTGCCGGGCCAACGGCTCTTAATCCATAATTATAAGCTCTTTCCACATGATCGACAGTAATAAAGGAATCAGCTCCTTCGATACTTAACATATATCCGATCGGTTTATGATCGTTTGGTTCGCCGTTCATCCATAAGGAAAGATGAGCATCCAAATCCTTTTTATCTTTGATCATGACCATCTGGCCATCTTCTTCCATTGCTTTATACCAGGCTAGCTGGCCTTGTGTCTGAGCCCAGGCTTGTTCCGGCGATTTCCAACCAGGTAACGGATTGTCCGGCGCAACATAACGGGCTATCTGGGTGGCTACCACCAATCCGATATTCCCTTTTCTTAATTCATCGAATGAGATCGTTGCATTTCCTCTATCCGGTTTATCGGTCATTCCGGCCTCCCTGCGATTTATTTCTTCAACGGATACACGCAGGTCGCGGTTCCATTCCAATGCATTCATGCTCAAATCGAGATGCGCATCTACTATAAAAGGTTTAGACATTGTATTTGGTTTAAAAGTTAATATAACGGTTTCGCGCAATCACTTGCAAGCTAGTAACGGCTTGTTTATTCTCCACTACGTATGCTTTTTCATATAAAGCTACTGTCGGACAAATATGGACAGGCACTCCGTAGAATACATTACCTAAAGAATAATGGCTACTGTCTTCTACTTCTACGACTAAATGCTCTTCACTATGTGCCACTGGTTTAGCATCCGGAGCATTCAGGAAGTGAACACGAGGTAAAGGACTTTCGGCAGCTACAGACTTATAGCCCAGATCCAGGCATATATGATGCTCATCAATAATTGAGATCACCCGGCAAATAACCAGCGCAGCATATTCAAATGGTAAATCTGCCAGCATGTGTTTATATCCCCAGTCCCAAAACACAAAGGTTCCCGGACTACATTCAGTGTTATGACGATGTGCATGCATGGGGAAAGTAGGCGTTCCTCCCATCACCATAACCAATGGATATGTGATTAAGGGTTGGATTTCATTATACACCTGCTCTGTTAAAGCGAAAGATATGTCCGCAGCTTTTTGTCTTTGCACAGGATTTTCATCATGTATCTGTCCGTCATATCCATGTAGACCCGTTACACGTAGGTTATTC
Source organism: Tannerellaceae bacterium (assembly GCA_032058265.1). Taxonomy (GTDB): domain Bacteria; phylum Bacteroidota; class Bacteroidia; order Bacteroidales; family Tannerellaceae; genus DFXE01. Next base: position 5,518 of record DAMCDT010000149.1, on the reverse strand, counting down.
AATGACAAGATTTGTTTTACCAGTTCTGCGGCTTTCCCTGGTTTTACTCCCGTCCGGTTCATTCCTACATTCAAATCAATATAGACATCCAGTACTATATTGTTCTCCCTGCACAAATTATTAATGATCCGTGCATTCTCTTCATTATCTAACAGACAGGAAAACCGGGTTTTCTGATAGTTCTTTACCAGCTTAATTAGTCGTTCTATCTTTGGACCTACCGGTTGATAAGCCAATAAAACATCTAAGGCATCCGCCATTGCAAGCATCTCTGCCTCTGCAATAGTAGCACATTTAAACTTAGATATTCCGGCTTTGACCATCATTTCACAGACTTCGACCATTTTATTTGTTTTCACATGCGGACGAAGTTTATTCACACTTCCTGCTATTTTGATAGCTAACTGAATATTGGAAGCAACTTTGTCCGGATAAACGATCAAAGCCGGCGAATCAATCCGGTCGATGTTATCAATGCTGTACATCAATCATTCAGTTCGAAGAGTGCTTCAATCTCAACCGGAATATTATCCGGCAATGATCCAAAACCTACAGCGCTCCTTGTTCCGACACCATTGTCTTCACCCCATACGGATGCGAACAATTCACTGCAACCATTAATAATATACGGATGACGTTCGAATTCGGATACACAATTCACCATTCCAAGCACTTTGATGACTCTTTTTACTTTGTTGAGGCTACCGAGGTTTTCCTTTATCGTCGATAACATGGTAAGTCCCACCTGACGGGCGGCCAGTTTACCTTCTTCCGGTGTTATATCTCTTCCGATACGGCCTATGATCAAAGACTTATCATCTTGTACCGGTCCGTGTCCTGACAGATATAAATATTTACCGTCTATCAAACATGGTTTATAAACGCCTAAAGGCTTTGGTGCGGGAGGTAAACTCAGTCCTAATTTCTCAAATTGTTCATCAGCATTATACATAGCTCTATATTATTTATTTGTTTATATAAAAAGACTCAATATCAACACGCCAATCAATCCTACTACCGAAACGATTGTTTCCATAACAGACCAGGACCGGAATGTATCTTTCAGGCTTAAATTAAAGTACTCTTTAAACATCCAGAAACCGGAATCGTTTACATGGGAGAAGAAAAGGCTTCCGGCTCCTAATGACAAAACCATCAGGTTTGGATTAACACCTGTTTGTGCCACTAAAGGCATAATTACTCCTGCCGCCGTAAGTGCAGCAACAGTAGCCGATCCGATACAAACCCGAATGATAGCCGTAATCATCCATCCCAGGATCAGCGGATGTATGGGAAGTTGCTTGAATACTTCGGCGAGCTGCATGCTTACGCCACTCTCTTCCATAACTTGCTTGAATATACCCGATCCGGCAATGATCAGCAATATCATCGCAATATCTTTGACGGCATCCACATATACAATCATAACATCTTTAATACTTCTTCCCTGACGAATCCCTAATGTATATGTAGCAAATATCAAGGATATCAACATCACAATTGAAGGCGCACCAATAAGTGCTAAAAGAGACTTTCCCTCTTCTCCGAGATTCTTAAAAATATATGGAATGACTGTTACTATTATTAATAGAAAGACAGGGAGTGTGGCACTGATCAGACTATTAGCTTTTCCGGGAACACCATATTTATCACTTATTTCCTTTTGCTCGAATAATGTAACCGGGCCGGACTTTACATTCTTTAATGTCTTTGAGAACAGAGGGCCTGCGATAATAATCGCCGGTACGGCGAGGCACAATCCTAAAATTAATGTCATTCCAAGATCTGCTTCAAACAAAGCCACTAATGCAACGGGTGAAGGATGTGGAGGTAAAAAGCCATGTGTCACCGACAAAGCAGCTAACATAGGAAGCCCGATATATACCGCCGGTAATTTATATTGGTTGACCACTGAAAAGATCAATGGAACCAGTAAAACAAAACCTATACCATAAAACAAAGGAATACCTACTATAAATCCGGTTATCATTAATCCCCATTGGATATATTTTGTCCCAAATAAATCGACCATCACAGAAGCTATCTTTTTGGCGGCTCCGCTCTCGGCAACCAGTTTTCCTAACATAGCTCCTAAAACTATTATCAACGTAAGGCTGCCTAAAATACTTCCGATACCTTCGTCGACAGCTATTGGTAGCCGTTCCAATGGAATACCCAAAGCTATCCCGGCACCTATGGAAACTAAAAGGAAAGATAAAAAAGCGTCTACTTTAAAGTAAGATATTAGCAGGATCAATATAACCAGGCTAACTATTACAATTACAAATGACATAGTTTTTGCAGGGTATTAATAAGTTAGTATGTGTAATTTGCAATTAATCTATAATACGTTTTACAAAGAAAGCATTTTTTTCATTAAAGTAGAAAAAAAACATGAATAATGCAGGGCACATATTAAGATACGCACCCCGATTATTCTCGAAAAAGCATTGAGAACAGATGAAGGTTCTGATTACTATTATGAAAATCCTTTATTTTATCCGATAACTTGCTCCTATGGTTATTCCAACAGAAGAAAGGTTTAGGTCATCTATCTTACCGTAATAATAATCGATATTAGCAGAAAGGGAAAAAAGCCTCCATAAATTCCACCGGAATGAGCCTCCAGCACCAGCAGCAAAAGACCCTTCTTTCGTATTCCCTGATAGGCTACCTATACTTACCGATCCTTTTACATAACCCACCGTAGGCCTTAAATCCAGTTCAAACTTAGGCGAGTTATTCAAATAGGTCGAAAACAAAGGGCCTACCATGAATCCTGTTAAACCAACCGAACGGTCGCTATAATTGGATAATTCAAATGTTGTACTTAAAAAGGATGCTGTAATACCGATATAATCGGAAAGTAAGTAACCGAAATTAATATTCGCCTGAATACCTGTCCCCACATTACTATATGATTTGGTAAGGAATGTCGGCCCCACACCTAATCCTACATATCCTTTACGGATTTCAAAGTCATCTTCCTGGGCATTCAAAACATTCGTAACCGTAATCAAAAGTATAAAAAATAATAGTTTTTTCATTTGTTCAGTTTTATAAGATGAATAAAAGGTTTGTCATTAGAGATGTGCGCTCATCACTAATCACCAAAAGTATACGATCTCCTATTCTTAAAATACCCCACAAATAGGAGTTTTTTAAAAATTAATTAAAAATCAATGGTAGTTTGAATTATCAAAAGAGAGAAATCAGGTCAATAAAAACACCGTGATGTTAGTTTTAAAACATAACGAAGTCTTGACAAAAACATAGTGATCTTTTCATAAAAAGAATGTGAAGGCTTAAAACTAACACGGTTATCTTTTTTCTTATAAAATAGATGTTGTCACTTTTTATTATCTTCTGAGAAAATAATGGAGGTAACTTCACAAATAACGAGCATCATCCTAAAAAATTATCATGGTAAAAAAGTTTGATTACGATATACGCCTGCACTTTCCGGAGAACTCTTCTATATCAAAGCGCAGTATATTAGTATTCGTAAGCGACTTCTCCGCATAAATCACTCCTTTCGCCTTATGATCCGGAGCGTATTTATCAACCAATAATCCTAAAGCTTGCATTCTCTCTTCTACCGATAAGTCAAGGGTAATTATTCCTTTTAATATAATACTTTCATATTCAGTAGTAAATTGATGAGGTATTACATTCGTTTTACCAACAATACAAAAGGACGCCTTATTATTTTCTTTCAATATATCTAACTTCCGTCCCTCTAGAGCACAATGCAAATAGATGGATTCTTTTTTATCCCAGCAAAAACTTAGCGGTATACCGTATGGTTCATCTTTATCTACCATCGAAAGAATACCGTACTCGCCATCAAGAAGCAATTGGTTGGCTTTGGATTCTTCCAGCAAACGGTTTTGGCGCCTGACATTTATATTTGAATATTTCATTTTTGCAAGAAATTATTCTTCGGTAAAAACTATTTCAAAGTTTGATTGTTTTATATATACAAGTATACATTTACCGAGGCTTTGAAAATCGTTTTTACATGAACTTATTTAAATAAACAGAAAAGGTTAAAATAGTGAGGCTTAATCAGGAAATACTATTTCCGGTTAAGCCTCAAAAATTATATATCTCGTTTTAAATTATTCGATAACTTCTACCCAGCCATACGGATCCGGTTCATCTCCGTTTTGGATTGAAAGTAATTTATTATATAACTTTTCGCATGTAGCTCCCGGTTTACCATCTTTTGAATAAACGTATGATTTGCTTGTATCCAAATCGTCAATATTCGATATTGGAGTAATAACGGCAGCTGTACCACATTCGGCGGTTTCTTCGAAAGTACTTAATTCTTCAACCAGAATCGAGCGCCGTTCGACAGTCATACCCATATCCTGCGCCAATTGTTGTAAGCTTTTATTCGTAATAGACGGAAGTATGGAGTTTGATGCAGGAGTAATATAATGGTTACCTTTGATAGCAAAGAAGTTGGCAGGCCCGCATTCATCCAAATATTTCTTTTCTTTAGGATCTAAATAAAGAACAGCCACATACCCTTTTTCATTCGCTTTTGTACCTGCGACCAAACTTGCAGCATAGTTCCCACCTACCTTTATGGTTCCTGTTCCCTGCGGCGCCGCGCGGTCATACCCTCTCATAATACATACCGGAGCAGGTTTAAAACCACTCTTGAAATAAGGGCCAACAGGAGTAACAAATACCATAAACATATATTCATTGGCCGGTTTGACACCAACCTGCGCTCCTAATCCAATCAATAGCGGACGTATATATAGGGACGCACCACTTCCGTACGGCGGTACAAAACGTTCATTTAGCCTGATGACTTTACGGACGGCTTCTTCAAACATTTCAACGGGAAATTCTGCCATCATAACCCCTCTACTGGACGCCTGCAAACGTTTCGCATTTTCATCCATGCGGAATACACGTGTTTTTCCGTCTTTTCCTTTAAAGGCTTTTAATCCTTCAAAGGCTTCCTGTCCGTAGTGCAGACAAGTTGCAGCTATATGGATATTAATTATTTCAGAGGAACTAACTTCTAATTCTCCCCATTTACCATCCCGGTAATAACACCTTACATTATAGTCTGTTTTCATATATCCGAACGAAAGTTCAGACCAATTAATAGTATCCATAAAATTCTATTTATTAGATTAGAATCACAAAAATAAGCTATTTCGCAGTATAATTGCTACATTTGTGTCGAAATTTAAAACAGGAATTATATGAAGCGTCGTGATTTCTTAAAGGCATCATCTGTGACTTGCATTATGTTATTCGCATGTAATAACAAACAAACTTCCGGATATGTACATTACCTCGAGCCAGAAATAGGGAAAGAGGTTTCTCTTGAAGGAGAAATTATTCACGTATGTCCTGTCGAAGGATTGAAGATGAAATTACGACTTTCCGATGGTGAGATAGTTTCTGTTTTGCCATCGGATAATAAACAATTCGACAAGGCACAATGGGACAAAAAGAAAGTACAAATCACTGGGATACTGAATAAAAG
>DAMCDT010000148.1:1915-8916 GCA_032058265.1 Tannerellaceae bacterium | reverse complement strand
CATTGGTTTACAACAGCACGAAGTTATCAACTGATTACCGTGTAAGGGTAGACCGCCAACAAACCTATATCGTCAAAGCGAAGATAGGGGATGAATATCATATTGAGAAGGTATTTGTAAAGTAACGAAGATGAATTACCAATATGCAATTAATGAGCCTTTATCTTTACGATTGTATTCTTCTTCTATAAAGACAGGGTTTAGTTATAGGATATTAAAGAAGAATTACACTTGTAATTTAGGCCATACAGACTATAACCACCTTCTTTTTTTGATTGAAGGAGAGATGCATATTAGTTGTAATGAATTTATAGATAAACCTCTTAAAGCAAATAATTTCGTTTTAATACCAATTGCTGCTGACGTAATATGCAAAGCTTTCAGCGACTGTACTCTTATAATATTTAGTTTTGAGCAATTTTTCAATACCAAAAGTAAGTATAGCCAGGTACAATTGCAAAAGCTTTCGCGGAATATAGAATATGAATTTAATACTTTGCCTTTCTGTGAGAGTTTGGAGAGATACCTAAATAATATTATTCAATATATTCATGATGGATTTGATAGTCCCGAACTTGAGCAGATCAAATTTATTGAATTACAAATAATCCTGCAGGAGTTTTATACAGCGGAAGACATTGCCGGTTTGTTTTATCCATTAATTGGTGATTCGCCCGGTTTCAGAACAAAAGTTTTGCGTAGTTACAGGAAAGTTAATCATGTAGATGAACTAGCGAAGCTGTTAAATATGGAGAAAAGAACTTTCACCCGGTATTTTAATGAGGAATTTGGTGTTTCTCCATATCAATGGTTGCTTGACAGGAAAGCAAAACATATTTATTTCAGTATTGCCGAATCGGATGATTCACTTGAAAAGATCCGTCAGTATCATGGTTTTAGGTTTGCAGGACATTTTACCCGGTTTTGTAAAGAATATTTTAATTGTACACCTCTAAAACTACGTAGAAAATTAAGATGGCATGAAAATATCCTATAAAAATATTTGGATTAGATGCTATTTATCTAATCTGGTTAGTTCTGAGAAGGGGGGTTTGTGAAGATCCCCCTTTTCCATTCTATATACATCATTGGTACCGACTGCTTGTGCCATCGTATTGGCACAACTGTGCCAATACGATGGCATAGTAATGCCAACAGGAAGGCATTGTTGTGCCATGCCGGTGGCACAAGTCAATATATTAGTATCCGGTTTTATTCTTAGAGGATTTTGATACGGTCGCCCTATTCTCTATTTCACTATGCAATAAGAGTGTTAGGTTTTCGTTATATTTGCACGCGCTTTAATTATTTCAGATGAGAAAGAGCAACACCGGCTACATACTTTTTTTATTATCATTTCTACTGTTATTTTCTTGCAAGTCAGCGAAATTGACTGATGCGGAAGAAAAGCAACGGATAGGAGAATACTACGATGCTGCCGCCATATACCGGAAGGTTTACAGGAAAACACCTCCGCAGAAAAGGGATTTGAGAGGATATATTGCTTACCGTATGGCTGAGTGTAACCGTTTAGTTAACAACACTTCCCGTGCTACCAGCGCTTATATGAATGCTTTACGCTATAGTTATCCGGATAGTATTGTCAATCTACGTTTAGGACAAATGTACCATAAAAGCGGACGTTATAGTGATGCTATTAAATATTACAACGAATTTCTGAAAGACGACCCTAATAGTATATTAGCAATCAACGGTATTAAGGGTTCGGAGTTGGCGCCCGTATGGAGACAAAATCCTACACGTTATGAGGTAAGGAAGATGGATAAATTCAATTCACGCCGTTCGGAATTTAGCCCGATGTTATATGGTTCGGACTACGACCAACTCTATTTTGCCTCTTCCCGTACAAAAGATAAAGATGCAAAGATTAGCGGTATTACCGGTTTGGCCAATAACAATTTATATGTGGTAAAGCAGGATGAGAATGGCAACTGGTTAAATCCGGAAGAGTTGGAAGATCCAGTAAATACTGAGTTTGATGAAGGAACCCCTTCTTTTACTTCCGATGGGAATACCATGTATTATACATATTGCGCGGAAGACCCGGAAGGTCCGCGTACATCCGAAATATACGTTTCTACGCGTAGCAGCGCCAGTTGGGGGGCGGGTGCGCGGTCGACGCTTGTTAAGGATTCAGTTACGGCAGTAGGACATCCGTCTGTTTCACCGGATGGTAAATATCTTTATTTTGTAACGGATGCCATAGGAGGAAACGGAGGAAAAGACATATACCGGGCACGTATTGCAGGTAATGATTTCGGGGGTATGGAAAACCTGGGGCCGCAGATCAATACACCGGGAGACGAAATGTTTCCGTATGTACGTGATTCGGTTACATTATACTTTGCGTCAAACGGACATCCGGGAATGGGTGGACTGGACATTTTCAAAGCTACAATGGATAGTGTCGGAAACTGGAATGTCGAAAACATGGGATATCCTATTAATTCTATGGCTGACGACTTTGGTATAACCTTTGCCGGAAACAGGGAGAAAGGCTTTTTTAGTTCTAACCGTAATGATGCGAGAGGCAATGATCATCTGTTCTCTTTTGAATTGCCTGTTATTACCATATTTATTGAAGGTATTGTTTTTGATGTGGATGAATATCCGATTGAGGATGCCACTGTCAGGATTGTCGGACGTGACGGTTTAAATGAAAAAGTATTGGCAAGGAAAGACGGCACGTACCGTGTTGAACTTGAGCGGGATATAAGCTATGTTATGATGGCTAGCGCACGGGGTTATCTGAATCAGAATTTTGAGTTGAAGACAGGCCCTGAAGAAAAAAACGAAACATACATAGTTGACTTTTTCCTTTCACCTATCCATAGGCCTGTTGTTATAGAGAACATATTTTATGATTTTGACAGGGCAACGTTACGTCCTGAGTCAAAAGAGGCTTTAGACGAAATGATTAAGATGCTGAATGATAATCCGAACGTAACGATTGAATTGGGAGCTCATACAGACAGAAAAGGTTCAGAAGAATACAACGAGGGTTTAGCCCAGCGCCGGGCACAATCGGTGGTAGATTATCTTATTGCGGGTGGAATTGAAAAAGATCGTTTGGAAGCAAAAGGTTACGGCAAAAGTGTTCCTAAGACTATAAATAAGAAAATGGCGGAAGAGTTTGAATTCTTAAATGAAGGGGATGTGCTTACGGAAGAGTTTGTTTTGGCACTTCCTCCGGAGCAACAGGAAATAGCAGACCAGATCAACCGTCGTACGGAGTTTAAAGTATTAAGGACTAACTATAATTTATTCTGATGTTCAATCGGGAAGCCAATAGGCTTTCTTTAAATCTGAAATGAAAGGAAAATATTTACTACTTATAATTATTTTTTTATTAGTACAGACTCTCAAGGCGGAAGTATCTTCGGATACCGTTTATGTGAAGAAAAAACCTCCGCGGTTCCTTGCAGTAAATGCAATGGGTGGAATTATTATTCCGACAAATAAATACATTAAAGAGAGTGACTGCCTTACCGGACAAAGTTCGTTAGCCCTGAAATTCGGGACATATTCTACGGGGGAGACATGGGAAGATATCGCTTATGGGATGCCTTATACTGGTATTGGTATTTATGCAGCCAAGTTCTATTATAAAAAAGGATTGGGAAGTCCGATTTCCGTGTATCTTTTTCAGGGAGGTAATATTAAGACTTTTTCTCCGAGGTGGTCTTTAAAATATGAATTAAATCTGGGAATGTCTTTTAACTGGAAACCGTATGATGTTTTCGATAATCCTGAAAATATTGCTTTAGGCTCTTCATCCAATGTGCATGTCGGAGCCAGTTCCTATTTCAAAAGGAGAATGTCTGACAAATGGGATCTTCATTTGGGTTTATCATTAACCCATTTCTCTAATGGGGCACAGCGTCTACCGAATAAAGGTATCAATTTATTTTCTCCATTTATTGAATTGGTTTATAATTTAGATCATGACCCCATTAATAAGCCTAATCGTGAAGACCTTATTCCGCCACCGTTGGAAAAACGTTTGGATTATGACATTCTGTTTACCAGTTCTTCCCGTCAGATATGGCATGATACAATAAATTCAGGATTACCATCACGCCTGGTCGACAGGAATTTTAAAGTTTTTGGAATTAGCTACGCAACTATGTTTGTCAATAATTATAATTATAAATGGGGACCAAGTATTGAATTGGTATATGATGAAAGTGCAGGCGTTACTGCATGGCGCCAGTTGCATCCTGAAGACGGACAATATTACGATCGTATTAAATTAGGACCGGCACATAAAAGGTTCTCGATAGGCTTATCCATGAAAGGAGAGATCACTTTCCAACGTTTATCCTTTTTTGCCAATATGGGTTATAATCTATTACATGGTAATACATACGATTATCGTTTCTATCAGATTATAGGGGCTAAAGCTTATCTTAAAGATAATTTCTTCGGAACTTTCGGGATACGCGCCAGCCGTTTCAGCAAAGCACAATACCTATACTGGAGTATAGGCTACACAATTAAAGGCCGGCCTCTGACTAAAAAAGATAAATACATCCATAATATTCTTCCTTAGGAAAGAATATTATAATTGAAAATGGAAAATGGAAAGTTGAAAATGAAATAGTAACAAATCATTTTCAACTTTCCATTTTCCATTTTCAATTATTTATAAATTTACTGTTCAACAGTAAATTTATAAATGCATCGGCTCATATAGTTTTCTCCCGGACGGAGAACGGTACTTGGGAATTCCGGTTGATTCGGGCTATCCGGATAATGCTGGGTTTCCAGGCAGAAAGCTCCGCGATGCGGATAGGTAATGCCGTGTTTACCTTTATCACTACCTGCCATAAAGTTTCCTGTATAGAATTGAACACCCGGCTCGTTAGTATATACTTCCAGGGTTATGCCACTCTTTTTGGATGTTGCTTTTGCAGCCAGTGTATTAATGTCTCCATTGGAGTTCAATACCCAGTTATGATCGTATCCACGTCCTTTTACTAATTGCTCGTATGAGTCATCTATATTTGCACCAATGGCTATCGGCATCCGTAAATCCATAGGAGTACCTTCTACAGGTTCTAGTACTGAAGTTGGTATAAGATTGTCATCTACAGGAGTGAACCTGTCAGCGTTGATCATTATCAGTTGGTCTGTTATCTGTGAGCTTGGGTCTCCCGACAGATTGAAGTAACTGTGGTTAGTGAGATTGACAACTGTAGGTTTATCGGTAGTCGCTTCGTATTTGATGTCGATCGCGTTATTATTAGTTAACGTGTAGGTTACTTTTATATTCAGGTTTCCAGGGAATCCGGCTTCTCCGTCAGTCGATAAATAAGTCAATTCCAATGTTTGATCGTTTAATTGTTTACCTTCCCATATCTGCGTGTGATATCCGTTAGGTCCACCATGTAAACAGTTATTGTTGTCATTCTTAGGAAGTGTGTATTCCACATCGTCCAACATAAATTTTGCATTTGCAATACGATTGCCGTAACGGCCTATCAGTGCCCCGAAGTTTCCATCGCTAGCCAGATAATCAGCAATTTTATCGTATCCTAATACTACGTCTGTTAGTTTGCCATTTTTATCCGGTACCATCATAGACACCAACCTTCCGCCGTAATTTGTAATACAGGCTTCTACTCCGTTTGCATTTTTCAAAACATACAATTGAGTGGGTTTTCCATCTTTCTCTGAAACGAAATCAGTCTTTTTTAAACCTGAAGCTGTTTGTTCTTCATTCTTTTCACTACATGATAACAATAAGCATATAGCAAAAGCAATCATACTCAGTTTTCTCATACTCAATAAGAATTCGTTAATATTTATAATTATATTATGAAGGGCAAATATACGCTTTTCCCCGATACTACATGAATTATGTTTAAATAAAAGACATGGAAGATTTATGAACAAATTGCCTCTAAATAAGTTCTATGAATAATATAGGCGGAATGAGATTATTTGTATTTTTGTACTCTCAAAAAATAAAATTTTAACCCAATTTGAATGATAGAACGAATTTATATTCTTGAAAATGTTGATCCGGTTATTTTTTATGGTGTGAACAACACCAATATGCAGTTGATTAAGAATTTATTTCCTAAACTACGTATTGTTGCCCGTGGGAATGTTATGAAAGTTATTGGAGATGAGGGCGAATCTGAACTGTTCCTAAAAAAGATACGGGAGATAGAGAAGTATTGTGAAGAATATAATTCGCTTACAGAAGATGTGATTCTGGACATTATAAAAGGAAAGTCTCCTTCCGTAGTTAAACAGGATAATTTGATCATTCATGGGATGAATGGCAAGGCTATTGTTGCACGTACGGATAATCAGCAATTGCTGGTTAAATCGTTTGAGGAAAGCGACCTTGTTTTTGCTATCGGACCAGCAGGCTCCGGCAAGACATTTGTTGCGATTGCTCTTGCTGTCAGGGCATTGAAGAATAAAGAAGTAAGAAAGATCATATTAAGTCGTCCTGCGGTAGAAGCAGGTGAGAAATTAGGCTTTTTACCGGGTGAGATGAAAGATAAATTAGATCCTTACTTGCAACCATTATATGACGCATTGCAAGACATGATTCCCGGAGCCAAACTGAAAGAGTATATGGAAAACAATGTAATCCAGATCGCTCCTTTGGCTTATATGCGTGGACGAACATTAAGCGATGCGGTTATCATTCTGGATGAAGCTCAGAATACGACGACCCATCAGATTAAGATGTTTCTTACCCGCCTGGGGATGAATGCCAAAATGATCGTAACTGGCGACATTACGCAGATCGACCTTCCTCCTTCCACTACATCAGGCCTTATTCAAGCGATGAGTATCCTGAAGAATGTAAAAGGAATAGGAAAGATTGAATTTACCAAAAATGATATTGTCCGTCATAAATTGGTACAGCGTATTGTGGAGGCTTATGACAAATTCGATGTCAAACGGAAGAAAGAAGCATTGGCAAAGAGAGAAGATAAAACAGAAAACAAATAAAA
>DAMCDT010000148.1:0-1905 GCA_032058265.1 Tannerellaceae bacterium | reverse complement strand
AAATAAAAACAGTTAGGTATGAAGACAGCATTGGTTAGAACAGATTTCAATTTCCCACAACAGAAAAGTGTTTATCACGGGAAAGTTCGTGATGTTTATAATATCAATAATGAATTATTGGTAATGGTAGCCACCGATCGTATATCGGCGTTCGATGTTGTCTTACCGGAAGGCATACCTTATAAAGGGCAGATGTTAAATCAGATTGCTTCCAAGTTTTTGGATGCTACAACTGATATTTGTCCTAACTGGAAATTAGCTACACCTGACCCGATGGTTACAGCAGGAGTACAGTGTACAGGTTTTCCAGTCGAAATGATTGTGCGGGGATATTTATGCGGTAGCGCCTGGCGTGCATACAAGAATGGCGCTCGCGAGATTTGCGGTGTGAAAATCCCTGAAGGTATGCGTGAGAACCAACGTTTTACCGAACCGATCATAACTCCTACTACAAAAGCAGAACAAGGCTTGCATGATGAAGATATTTCAAAAGAAGAAATCCTAAAGCAAGGTCTGGTTTCAGAAGAAGATTATGCATTACTGGAGAAATATACATTAGAACTCTTTAAAAGAGGGACTGAAATAGCGGCCCAACGGGGACTAATACTTGTTGACACCAAATATGAATTCGGGCACAGGGATGGTAAAATATATTTGATTGATGAAATCCATACGCCGGATTCATCCCGTTATTTTTATACCGAAGGCTATGAAGAGCGTTTTGAGAAAGGTGAACCTCAAAAGCAATTGTCTAAAGAATTTGTCCGTGAATGGCTGATGGAGAACGGATTTCAGGGTAAAGCAGGGCAAACCGTACCTGAAATGACTCCCGAAATAGTTGAGAGTATTAGTGAACGTTATATCGAATTATATGAACATATTACCGGCGAAACGTTTATAAAGGAGGATACAGGTAATTTGCTTTTGAGGATTGAAAAGAATGTTGATAATTATTTAAAAAAGAAATAAAATAAATGACGTACGGTTCAGAAGGAATTCTTCCTTATAATCATGATGAGAATAAAAGTGTGCAGGTTGAATATATGTTTGATTCTATTGCCGGGATGTATGACCGGTTGAACCATATTCTTTCACTAGGCATCGATAAAAAATGGCGTAAAAGAGGAATTGCTTATTTGAAGCAATACTCGCCTAAAAATATATTAGATATCGCGACAGGTACCGGCGACCTGGCCATATCTATGTATGAACAATTAAAACCGGATCAGGTAGTTGGCGTTGATATATCCGAAGGAATGATGGATATTGGAAGAAGAAAAATACAGTTGGCCGGTTATGATGGAAATATTTTGTTTGAGCAGCAAAACTCTATGTCACTGACATATGGTAATGATTCCTTTGATGCCGTGACTGCAGCTTTTGGCGTACGTAATTTCGAAAGTATTGAAAAAGGAATTGCTGAAATGTACAGGGTATTGAAACCAGGTGGACATTTAATGATACTCGAACTTTCAACACCACAGGTGTTTCCGGTGAAACAGCTTTACAAAATATATTCCAAAACAGTAATACCCGGGGTAGGTCGGATATTATCCAAGGAGAAAAGGGCTTATCATTACCTTCCGGCATCGATCAAGGAAGTTCCACAAGGAAAAGTAATGGTTGATTTACTTTACAAGCAGGGTTTTTCAAAAGCAAAAGCCAGAACACTTACTTTCGGAGTATGTTCAATGTACACAGCTAAAAAAGGATAAAGAAAACACTTATATGGAAAAATATGGTTTGATAGGATACCCGTTAGGGCATTCATTTTCAAAAAGCTACTTTAATCAGAAGTTTAAAGCCGAAAATATCAATGCCGAATACTTGAACTTCGAAATTGAGAATATCAAAGAACTGAAGACAGTTTTAAAGGAAAATCCCGAATTACGCGGATTAAACGTT
>DAMCDT010000147.1:0-8923 GCA_032058265.1 Tannerellaceae bacterium | reverse complement strand
TATACTTGATTTGAAGAACACGGATGAGGGGTTTATTAATTATCTTCCTGATAATACTGACGCAAAACTTCCTTTTAATGAATTAAATACTTTGCTATTCGACCGATCCGGTGTGATGTGGTTGGGTATGCTCGGAGGAGGGGTCTATTCGGTAAAGCCTTACAAATCTTTCTTCCAACCACATCAGATTAAAGTATCGGATCACCATCTTTTCAGCCAATCTGTCCGGAGCATGTTTATTGACAGCGATGAAACTTTATGGACAGGGCTCGGGAGTTACGGACTTTATATCCAAGAAAAAAAAACGGGAAAAACGCTTTTTTATAATGATCATCCGGACTTTAAAAGAGAGATTCCTTACCTATTTACCATTAATCATATAGCTGAAAAAAAAGATAAGAAAGAGATATGGTTCGGAACTTGGGGAGGAGGAGTATATATATACGATAAACTGGCAGAGAGAAATAAAATATTGAGCATATCCATGGAGAATTCATCCTGGCTCACGGATGGATATGTTTTTTATATTAAAGAAGATTCATCCGGTAATATGTGGCTTGGGTGCCGTAATGGCCTATCTGTTCTTACTAAAAACGGTGAGGGGATATCTTTAAGTAATACGGTTATCGAAGCGGGTGAATTGGCTGATTATACCATTTATGCTATTGAAGAAACAGATTTACATACGATATGGCTTGGTTGTAGTCATGGAATTATACGAGTGACGGGAGATCCTGCGAATCCGCAGGCTTTGCAATTCAAATTATATAACGTCGCGAATAAAAATCTTCCTTATGAAAGGGTACAATGTCTGTATAAGGATAAAAAAGGAAATCTCTGGGTAGGTTCGGATGGTGGAGGATTAATCATGTATGACAATACCTCTGATGTTTTCGTCTCTGTCAATCAAAAGTATAATCTCCAGATCGATTTCATAAACAGTATTATGGAGGACGAACTGGGATATATATGGTTAGGCACTAATGCCGGTTTGGTGAGGCTACCGGTAGACCATACTGACTTATCGCTCAGGGTCTATTCGATGGTGGACGGATTACAGAATAATCACTTTATACGAAACGCTTTAGCAAAGGATAAAAGCGGACAATTCTATTTTGGCGGACATAATGGGTATGATAGCTTTTACCCGGACAAGATTATTACAAATGAAGTTGCATCTCCTGTAGCCATCACGGATATTTATATTTTCAATAAATCTTTAAATGACTTTACAGAAGAAAAAAGAAATAAAATTACAAAGGAATCTGTTTCTTATGCACAACATCTGACATTAAGACATACGCAGAATAATTTTGGAATAGAATTTTCGGTATTGAGTTATGCCAATCCTTCTAAAAACAAATACGCCTATAAATTAACCGGTTACGATAACGACTGGCAATATACGGATGCATCACACAGGGTAGCGAATTATAGTAACCTGGGGAGTGGTGATTATATTTTCCACCTGAAAGGGGCAAATGAGAATGGGTTGTGGAATGAAGAGGAACGTGTACTGCAAATAAAGGTTCTTCCCCCGCCCTGGAAGTCTACATGGGCATACTTAATTTACTTTCTATTAATTGTGGGTTTTGTCTTCCTGCTCTATAAAATAATCGTTCATAGGATACATGAAAAAGAAGTGAATAGAATGCATGATATTGAATTGCGTAAAACGGAAGAAATGAATCATGCAAAATTACAGTTCTTTACTAACATCACCCATGAATTCCTGACTCCTCTTACCATTATATCTGCTTCTTTGGATGAATTAAAAATGAAGAACCCGAAAGACTTGGATACTTATGCTGTCATGTCTAACAATACAAACCGTCTGATCAGGTTATTGCAGCAAATCCTTGAATTCCGTAAAGCGGAGAGTGGGAACCTTAAATTAAAAGTTTCAAAAGGAGATATTGTCCATTTCGTTAAAAAAGAACTGGAAGCTTTCAGGCCGTTAATGAAAAAGAAGAATATATCGTTGTCCTTTTCGCATTCACCTGAATCCATTGAAGGTTATTTTGATCCTGACAAAGTGGATAAGATACTTTACAATTTATTATCAAATGCTACTAAATACAATAGGGAGAATGGCGCTATTCATATCGATCTCCAATATAATTCACTCTCCGAAAGTTTGATTTTATCCGTAAGGGATAACGGAGACGGTATATCCCCTGATGCGATCAAAAACCTTTTCAAGTCTTTTTATGAAGGAGATTACAGGAGGTATAAAACGATCGGAACAGGTATAGGATTGTCCCTGACAAAAGATTTAGTAGAATTACATAGAGGTACGATCGAAGTGGAAAGCAAAGTAGGCGAAGGAACCTGTTTCACAGTACAAATTCCTATTGATGCTTCAGCATATAGCCCTGAACAAATAGGAGAGGAAATACAAGGGATGATATATATTCCCGTCTACGAAGATACTCAGGAGAATGACAATGTCTCTGAGAGTGATAATGTTTCCCTTAAACCTTATTCTCTTTTACTTGTAGAAGATAACGATGAGTTATTAACCCTTATGTCTAATCTTTTGAAACAAGAATATAACATATTTGCAACCCGAAATGGAAAAGAAGCTGTTTCCATCCTAAATTCAAATGAAATAGATTTGGTAGTTTCGGATATTATGATGCCTGAAATGGATGGTATTGAACTATGTACTTTTATAAAAGGTAAATTTGAACTCTGTCATATACCGGTCTTATTACTCACAGCTAAGAATAAGGAAGAAGAAAGGATCGAGGCTTATAATTCCGGAGCTGACGGTTTTATCAGTAAGCCATTCAACCTCTCCCTATTGCACGCGCGTATACGGAATCTGATCAAGAACAAAGAACGTACAGCCAGGGATTTTAAAAAACAAATTATTTTCGAAGCTCAGGAACTAAATTATACCAGTATGGATGAAGAATTCCTTAAAAGAGCTATCGATTGTGTTCATCTGCATCTGACCGATACTGGTTTTGACCAGAAGCATTTCATCAAAGAAATGAATACCAGCAAATCTACTTTATATAATAAGCTCAAATCATTAACCGGATTGAATCCTTCGGCATTTATCAGGAATATCCGTTTAAAGGCCGCTTGTCAGCTCATAGAAGATAAAAAACAAATCCGTATTTCGGAACTGGCCTATGCGGTAGGCTTTAATGATCCGAAGTATTTCAGCGCCTGTTTTAAAAAGGAATTCGGATTGCTTCCGACTGAATACATCGAGAACTATCATCCGGATTCTTCTGAGTAGAACAGGTTAGAATCTACCTATATTGGCAAGTATAATTATAAACAAAAAAAGTCTGCATATTGCCAATCCGCCTATAACAGACATAATAAAACCATAATCAGAACTCCCCTTTGTAACTATTTCTAACATTTGCATGAAAATTTTGTTAAACCAATAATTGTAAATGCATGAAAGCACAACTTCTAGGGTTGGTAGTCTTACTACTGACAATATGTCCCGTACTCTACGGTAACGGAACAGGCATGGAAAATCTCGCACGACCCGATGTGGGAAACCCACAACAAAACAAGAATGTGACAGGCGTTATATTAGATGAACGGGGAGAACCTGTGATCGGCGCTAATATCATGGTAAAGGGAACTAACCTGGGAACAATCACTGATCTCGACGGACAGTTTACACTGAATGTATCATCGGATGCAATCCTTGTAGTTTCTTACATAGGATATCTTACGCAGGAAATCACAGTAGGTAATCAAACCGCATTAAGTATCAGGTTGGTTGAAGACAGCCAGAACCTGGATGAGGTAGTTATAGTTGGTTTCGGTACTCAGAAGAAGGTGAATTTAACCGGTTCAGTGGGTATTGCAACAGCAGAAGATCTTCAATCCCGTCCCGTAGTTAATGCTACTCAGGCCCTGCAAGGCTTGGTCCCCGGATTACAAATATCTACCAATACGGGTGAATTAGACAAGTCAATGAGTATCAATATTCGTGGTAAGGGTACGATTGGTGACGGCTCGAAAGGCGATCCTCTTATTTTGATAGATGGGATGGAAGGCGACCTAAACACTGTTAATCCACAGGACATTGAAAACATTTCCGTTTTAAAAGATGCGGCAGCTTCTTCTATTTATGGTTCACGCGCTCCATTCGGGGTAATCCTTGTAACTACTAAAAAAGGAAAAGCCGGTAAAGCTACCATTAATTATAATAACAGCTTCCGTGTCAGCAGCCCGATCAATCTTCCGGAGATGATGGACTCTTATACATTTGCCAACTATTTCAATTCGGCAGCTAAAAACTCCAATTGGGGAGCTATCTTTTCTGATGAAGTCATGAAACAAATGTTGGATTTCCAAGCCGCGGGAGGTACGAACAGAGGAGGATTACCAACCGATGGTAACGTATGGGGTAAACCGGGAGGAGACCCATTTACGACAGGTTACGCCAATACTGACTGGTATAAGGAGATATATAAAGATAATAATTTCTCGCATGAACATAATCTGAGCCTGAGCGGAGGTAGTGAGAAAATAACTTATTACATGGCATTAGGATATCTGGATCAGAATGGTTCGATACGCCATGGTAGTGACGGCTTGAAACGTTATAATATAACCGGAAAAATAAACGCGGAACTTACATCCTGGTTAGACTTCAATTATAGTATGCGTTTTGCCCGTACCGATAACTGGCGACCAACGAATTTCGGTGGTGGATTCTATGAAAGATTGGGGCGTCAGACATGGCCTAATCTTCCAGTCTATGATGAGAACGGTTATTATCATAACAGTAACGCACAAACTCCGGCTATGGATCTGGCATTGGGTGGAAAACGTAATGTTCAAAGTGACCGGATCTATCATCAGGGAGCTTTTATCCTTGAACCTATAGAGAACTGGTTAACTCATTTTGAAGTCAATTATAGTACATATTCATCAGATGTACGGGAAACAGGTTTACCTTATTACAATCATGACAAAGCGGGAAACGAAGTCAATACGAATGGTACTTCCAGCCTGTATCAGGATCGTAAAAAAGAAAACTTCCTGAATATAAATATCTATTCAGAATATACCCGCACATTTAATGATCTGCATAATTTCAAGATCATGGGAGGATACCAGTCGGAAGAAATGAAACAATCGTTCTTTAAGGCAAAGGGATATGGTTTATTATTGGAAGACCTTGCCGAACTAGACCTCATAAGCAGTCTCGATGGGCAGGGAGTTTCCAAAGTGCCGGAAGTAAGCGGATATCGTCATCGTTGGGCTACCGTTGGTTTTTTTGGTCGTCTGAACTATGATTATATGGGTAAATATCTCGCGGAAATAAATATGCGTTATGACGGTTCTTCCCGTTTCCGTAGAGGAAACCGCTGGGATTTGTATCCATCATTCTCATTAGGCTGGAATATAGCGCGCGAAGAATTTTGGGAATCTTTACTTGGAACGGTAAATACGCTGAAACTACGTGCTTCTTATGGGGAACTGGGAAACCAGAATACCGAAGGATGGTATCCGACTTATCGCAAGATGGAATTGAAAGGTGCTGACGGAGAATGGTTGCAGGGAGGCGTTAAACCGAATACGGGCAAAGTATTGGAATTGATCAGTACGGCCCTTACATGGGAAACCGTACGTACATGGAACGTTGGGCTTGACTGGGGTTTGTTTAATAACCGTTTAACCGGATCTTTTGACTATTATAATCGCTTCACGGACAATATGGTGGGCCCCGCACCTGAACTTCCAAACATATTGGGGATTGATCCTCCGAAGACCAACAACTGTGATTTGAAAACTGCGGGTTGGGAATTTGAATTATCATGGAACGATCGTTTACAGAACGGACTTGGTTATGGAATAAAATTAATGTTGTCCGACGCCCAAACTACCATAGAAAGTTTTCCGAGTAATGTTACCAACTCACTGGATACCTATATCGCAGGTGAGAAGATGGGTAACATTTGGGGATTTGAAACCGTTGGAATAGCCAAAACTCAAGCAGAAATGGATGCTCATTTGGAAAAAGTAGGCGGACAGCCTTTAGGTGCTGAATGGGGAGCCGGTGATATTATGTATGCTAATCTGGATGGTAATCCGGGTATTACAAAAGGAGCGAACACGCTGGATGACCATGGTGACCTGAAAGTGATTGGAAACACAACGCCACGTTACCATTTCGGTATTGACTTATCAGCCGACTGGAAAGGATTTGATATGCGTGTATTCTTCCAGGGAGTTATGAAACGTGATATTTGGCATGATGGCAATAAATTCTGGGGTGTAACACAAGATCAGTGGTGGTCTGCAGGTTTGAAGGAACATGGCGATTACTTCCGCGCGGAAGCAACCGGCTTAAATAATGAAATCCCGGCTAACCTGGATGCTTATTATCCGCGCCCAATATTCGGGTGGGGATCAAACGGAGCCGGAAAGAACCACGAGAAACAAACACGTTATTTGCAGGATGCTTCCTATATACGCTTAAAGAATGTTCAGATCGGATATTCTCTTCCGGCTTCATGGATAAGGAATATAGCGATATCAAACTGCCGTGTGTTTATCTCGGCGGAAAATCTTTGGACAGGTACTTCTTTATCAAAACTTTTTGATCCGGAAACAGTAGATGGAGGAAATACGGACGATAACGCGAACTGGCTCATCAAAGGCAGCGGTAATGCTTATCCGCTTTCCCGTACCTGGTCTTTCGGTATCAATGTTACTCTTTAATTCTTATTACTGCGATTCAATACATTAAAAATAATATTCACATGAAATTAAATAAAATATTAATCAGCTCGATACTGACATTGGCTTTAACGGGAGGATTCTCTTCCTGTGATGATTTCCTTGATAGTGAGCCTATGTCGAATGTTTCGCCCGAAAACTATTTCAATGATGCGGCACAGTTAGAAGCATATGCCAATAAGATATATAAAGATATCTTACCCAGTCATGATAATCAATGGAGCTATGGTATCTTTGGTAAAGATAACGACACGGATAACCAGATTGGTGTAACGGCACACGACCGTTTTACAGCAGACCGGTGGAAGGTACCTCACCAGGATGATGATAGTGATAAGCGTTGGCACTTTGAAATGATCTACCGCTGTAACTATTTCTTTTCGCAGGTTTTGCCCAAGTACGGAGAAAACCAGGATGGTTCGGCTAACACGATAGGCGGCGATTTAAACAGTGTAAAGCACTATATCGGTGAAATGTATTT
Source organism: Tannerellaceae bacterium (assembly GCA_032058265.1). GTDB lineage: Bacteria > Bacteroidota > Bacteroidia > Bacteroidales > Tannerellaceae > DFXE01. Next base: position 1,713 of record DAMCDT010000147.1, on the reverse strand, counting down.
CCTTCGCGCGTCGGAATACTTCAAGCGTTATCAGATGTTCGGTGACTTCCCTATAGTTAAGGAACCTATTGAAGACGATATGGAATCTTTGCGTGAAGCAAGCAAACGTTCTCCCCGTAACGAAGTAGCCCGTTTTATATTGGATGATTTAGATAAAGCATACACATTTCTTTCGGCAAAAGATATGGCTAAAACCCGTATCAATAAAGATGTTGCGTTGTTGTTAAAATCACGTGTAGCTTTGTTTGAAGGAACCTGGTTGAAATATTTTAAAGGTACAGCGTTTGTTCCGAATGGAGAAGGATGGCCGGGAGCGACAAAAGATTATAATGCGGGTTATCAGTATCCAAGCGGAAGTATTGACAATGAGATAAATTTCTTCCTTGAGCAGGCAATGGATGCTTCAAAACAAGTTGCGGATATTTACAAGAATAGCCTGACACCAAATACAGGAGTATTACAACAAGCGCCCGATGAACCGACAAATCCTTACTATGATATGTTCGCTCAGGAAGATCTTTCGGGAGTAGATGAAGTCTTGTTATGGCGTCAGTACGCGCGTGGATTATCTACTCATAACGTTAATTCGGCAGCCGGGCGTGGTAATTACCGTGTTGGTTTAACTCGTGGGTATGTTAACAGTTTCCTTATGGCCGACGGTACACCTGTTTATACCCATGGCAGTTATGCGGATGGCGATGGATACTATAACGGTGACAAAACAATCGCTGATGTAAAAACAAACCGGGATTCACGTTTGTCGATCTTCCTGAAGGAACCCGGGCAAAAGAATATCCTGCTTGAGTTGGAAAATAACGAAGGTACGGAAGCGGTTATGGAAGAACCGTATCCGGCAATCACACTGGGAGATGGAGAACGTGGCTACGCGACAGGATATGCTCTGCGGAAAGGAGGCTCATTTAACCGGAAACATTACGCGAACGGTGGCGGTTACACAGCGGCTATATCTTATCGTGCGACTGAAGCTTTATTGAATTATATGGAAGCAAGTTATGAAAAAGAAGGAACCTTAAATAGTACCGCGCGCGAATACTGGACGATTATACGTGAAAGGGCTAATGTCAGTACAGATATCAATAAAACGATTTCACTGACTGATATGTCGAAAGAAGCACAAAACGACTGGGGAGCTTATTCTGCCGGAAGCCTGGTTGATCCTACATTATATAATATACGCCGGGAGCGTAGAAGCGAATTTCTAGCAGAAGGTTTACGCTACATGGATCTTCGCCGTTGGCGGTCAATGGACCAGTTAATGACTACGCCTGCTCATCTGGAAGGATTCCATTTATGGAATACTCCTATGGAACAATGGTATGATAATCTGGTGGCCGACGGTACAAGCGACGCGAATGTTTCATCGAAGGATAAAAGTGAATATCTCCGTCCTCATGAACGTTATCCCTCACAGGCAGGCTACAACGGTTTAACCTGGAAAATGGCTCACTACCTTGATCCTATTATGATCAAGCAGTTCCAGGTTTCAGCAACAAGCGGGGCAGATGTATCTACATCACCCATCTATCAAAACCCCTATTGGCCTACAACTGCCGATCAGGCGGCAGAAAGATAAAGATAGGTTATTTCCGAAAGGCTAAAGATTGTTGTATTGAAAACTGTCTTTTGGGTGAAAAGACAGTTTTCTTTAAATCTCTTTTCTATGATAAAAAAAATAAGTTATTATTTCTTTCT
>DAMCDT010000146.1:0-8958 GCA_032058265.1 Tannerellaceae bacterium | reverse complement strand
ATAATCAATGATATGACAAAATGGTTTTGAACTTTTTATTTTAGAAAAGTAGAATGCAATGAATCAGTAAAAACATCGGGGACTTTTTTGGAAAACATCATTACCTTTTTGATCAAACGTCGTTACCTTTTTACTCTTTGCTCACTACTTTTAGAAGAAAAAGAGTTGAAAATGGCATAAAAACGACTCGAAATTTCCATTTTAACATCTGATTGCCTGAAAAATAAGATCATTATCCAACTTACAAATAATCTTGATTTTTTACAGAATACTTACACTCGCCAGCAAATGAGCGGCATGAATTTAACTCCCCCAATAAATAAGAAAGATAAAAGAAGCGTTCGCTTACTTTTTGTATTTCCGCAACCTGTGATTCCAGCGGATATTTCACATTGAAGGTGTACCGCCGCTCAAATAAGCGATGCAGGGGAGGGATAAATTATCAAAATGCTAAAATGACAAAATGTTTTTTTGTCCCATAAAATAAAAAGGCGCTTTTTCTAATTTAAGACTTTTTCTTCTAAATTGATATATCAGATTTTAAAACAAAAGGAAAGACATCTTAATTAGTTTAATAAATTGTTTATATTTGTCCGAAATCAACCACATAAATTCTAAACAATATGTCCAGGCTCTACTACTTATTTGTCTTCCTTTCCTTTTTATTGTTATATACAGGATGTAAATCACAAACCGGTAGCGGGGAAGCCGTTCCGTACAGTCCGTATGTCGAAGCTTTCACTTCGGGTAAAGTATCACGTTTTATGCCCGTATATCTGATCTTCAATGAAGAAGTTATACCGGAAAAAATGCATAGTTCAGAACTAAGCAAATATATTAAGATCAAACCGGAGGTAGCAGGAGAATTCTCTTTTGAGAACAGTAAAACGATTTCTTTTAAACCTTCCCACCCCTTAGAAAGGGATACCGAATATAAGGTAACGGCTGATATGTCGGCCTGGTTTGATGTGGAAGATACTAAAAAACTATTTATCTTTCAGTTTTCTACACTTCCGCTTACGGTACGTGCTGATCTAAAATCGGTCGATATGAGCGAATCAAAGGTAAGTGCTTATAATATTGTATATACGTTATATACACCAGATAAAGAAACTTCCGAAACGATTGAATCACTTATCAAGTTTTCTGAAAAGGTTGAAGTCGAGTGGGAACATCAGGCAGATGAAAAAAACCATACACTTATTGTTAAAGATGTACCTGCAGGAGTGGATGGAATACGTCTGCTTGAACTATCTATCGCCCCTAATAAATTCGGAGTTAAAGAAGACAAACTGATATCAACAAGCATTCCTGCACTGAATGATTTCTTGGTATATGAAATACGCTACGTAAGTGAACCGGAACGGTATGTTGAAATTACTTTTACCGATTCGTTAGATGAGACTCAAGATTTGCAAGGATTGGCTTACATTGTGGATAATAAAGATGAAAGAGCGGTGCATCACGGTAATAAACTACGCCTTTACCCGGATAATAAACGGGTTGGTAAACAAACAGTTTTCTTACATGAAACTATACGTGCTAAGAGCGGACGTACATTAGGAGACAATGTTGAGGAGGAAGTTGAGATAATCAATTCACTTCCGGATGTCAAGTTCGTAGGAGACGGATCAATCATACCATTGTCGTCTGAACTTATTGTTCCCTTCCAGGCTGTTTATTTAAGAGGTGTTGTGGTAAGGGTAATTAAGATATTGGAACAGAATGTAGGGCAATATCTGCAAGTAAACTCATTGGGCGGAACAAATGAACTGATGCGTGTTGGACGCCTCGTTGCCAGAAAAACGATCTTCCTGGATGAAGATGGAAGTAACCTGATGGATTGGAAAACGTATGCCCTCAAATTAAATGACCTGATCGAACCCGAACCGGGCGCCATCTACAGGATAGAATTTTCTTTCAACAGGGATCTTTCCGTTTATCCTTGTGATACGGATGAAAAACGTTCGAAAGAACAAATACTGGCTGAAGACGAAGCTAAATTTAAGGAAGAATTAACACGGTTCGATAACGGTGGCTATTACTATTATTACGGTGATACAGATTATGACGATTATAATTATTACGACAGGGAAAACCCTTGTACAAACAGCTATTACTATAATAAAGTAAAAGGTAAGAATATCCTCGCGTCTAACCTGGGCCTTATGGCTATGAGAGGAGTCGATGATGAAATGATTGTAATGGCACATAACATAATGACTACGCTTCCTGAAAGAGGTGTATACGTATCACTACATGATTTCCAGCATCAGCTGATCGGTTCGGGAACCACCGATGATAAAGGACAGGTTAAGATAACACTAACAAAAGGGAAACCTTATTATATGATAGCCTCACAAGCGAACCAGCGCTCCTATATGCGTATAGACCAAGGCTCTGCTTTATCGCTTAGTTCTTTTGATGTTTCCGGCGAGGTAGTACAAAAGGGAATCAAAGGGTTTATCTATGGTGACCGGGGAGTATGGCGTCCGGGTGATACACTGTATCTTAGCTTCATGCTTAATGACCGTTTGAAGACACTTCCGCAGAATCATCCTGTCATTATGGAATTATTTAACCCAATCGGACAGTCATACTTGAAAAAGACGTTAACCAAAGGGGAACTGGGCGTATATTCTTTTGCCATGTCAACAGAATCGGATGCTCCAACCGGCGCATGGAATGTAGCAGTACAGGTGGGTGGTGTAACTTTTAATAAGAGTATCCGTATCGAAACCATTAAACCCAACCGTTTAAAAATCAATCTTACACTTCCTGAAAAGCCCGCGCTGCGTAATTCAACCATCAATATTCCATTACATACGGAATGGATGCAGGGAGCCGTTGCACGCAATCTCGAATACGATATGCAGGGAACATTTGTATCGACCAATACGAATTTCAAAAACTATATCGGTTATACTTTTGATGATCCGGCTAAAATATTCAATGGAGATCAAAGTAAACTAATCGAAGGAAAGACAAACGAAGTCGGCGATGCAACGGTAGATGTTCGATTTGATGTCGGTACATCCGCACCGGGTATGCTTATGGCAAACCTGACTACCCGGGTTTATGAAGAATCAGGCGACTTTAGCATTGACGGAGCTAACATAATGTATTCTCCTTATGAACGGTATATCGGAATAAAATCTCCACAAACCAGCAAAACTCAATTGGTAACTGATAAAGACCATACATTCGATATTGCTGTGGTAGATTACCTTGGTAATCCTTCATCCACGACAGTAGAGGTAGAAGTCTATAAAGTTAGTTGGTACTGGTGGTGGAATTCTAACAATCAACAACTGGCGAATTATATTTCCGATTCGTATTATTCTCCAAAGGAAAAGTTTAATGTTACTACCGATGACAAAGGAAAAGGTAATTTCAAACTGAACATGGCATACGGCGAATGGGGCACTTATTTTATCCGTGCTAAAGATAAAAACGGAGATCATTCGACAGGTATTATGAGTTATTTCGACTGGCCTACCTACGGTTCGTTGCGAAATCGTGATGCAGAAAGCTCCGCTCCGACTCTCTTAAGCTTTAAGACTGACAAGGAAAGCTATACTCCGGGAGAAAAGATGAAGGTAACTTTCCCATCAACAGAAGGAAGCCGCGCCGTTGTAAATATTGAAAACGGATCGAAAGTGCTTTCCATTTCCGAACATCTTTGTCAATCAGGAGAAACTACTATTGAATTAGATATTGTACCGGAAATGCAACCGAATGCTTTTGTATACATAACTTTACTTCAGCCTTACGGTAATACGGTCAATGATTTGCCTATACGTATGTATGGGGTTGTACCGTTTAAAGTTAGTTCACCTGAAAGTTACCTGCATCCTGTGATCAATACCACGGCAGAATTCAAGCCGGAAGAAAACTATACAGTAACGGTATCTGAAGAGAAAGGACGGGAAATGGCCTACACATTGGCTATTGTTGATGAAGGATTGCTGGACTTAACCCGTTTCCCTACCCCTGATCCCTGGAAAGCATTTAACGCACGCGAAGCATTAGGTGTATCGAGTTGGGATTTATATAATCAAATCTTAGGCGCTTATGGCGGACGTATTGAGCAACTGTTCAGTATTGGTGGTGACGATGCCCTGAACAGAGCGCCCAAAGCTATTGTCAATCGTTTTAAACCGGTGGTACAATTTGACGGCCCATTCCTTTTAAAGAAGGGAGAAAAACGTAAACATACCTACATGATGCCTAATTATAACGGACGTGTAAGGGTGATGGTAGTTGCGGGAGATGGTTCTGCTTACGGCAATGCTGAGAAAAGTGTTCTGGTAAAGAAACCGGTCATGTTACTTGGAACCCTCCCACGTGTAATAGGTATAGGAGAAGAAATGGCTGTTCCGGCAAATGTCTTCGCAACGGAGGATAACATCGGTAATGTAAAAGTAACTATCAAATGCTCTGATAATATGGAGGTAATTGGCGAAGCATCGCAAGACCTTCATTTTACTGCAAAGGAAGATAAACAAGCACAGTTCCGCATTCGTGTAAAAGACCAACCCGGAGCAGGTAAAGTAACCATTACAGCAACAGGTAAAGGAGAAAAGTCAGTTTACGAAACGGATATTGAAATACGTTCTGTACGTAAACCGATGACACAAGTAGAAGCAATCACTTTGGACGGCGGCAGATCATGGAACAAATCGATTACATTACCCGGATTGGCAGGAACCAACTCGTTGACACTTGAAGTGTCGGACGTGCCTCCGATCAACCTGTCTACCAGACTTTCCTATTTGTTAGGCTACCCTCATGGTTGTTTGGAGCAAATAACGTCGAAGGCATTCCCTCAGCTTTATCTGAAAGAATTTGCTTCTCTTACCAAAAAACAAGAGCAGGATATTGAAACAGGCGTTAAATCGGTAATAAGCCGTTATCGTTCTTATCAAATGGCTGACGGAGGTTTTTCTTACTGGTCAGGAGGATCGAGCATAAATAGTTGGGGAAGTATCTACGCCACCCACTTTATGGTGGAAGCCGGTTTGCGGGGATATATGGTACCGAGTTCCCTTCGTAGCAAAGCGCTTAGTTTCCTGAAGAAAGGCGCTCGCAACTGGAAAGGAACCACCGACCGGTATTATTATCAGTCGGAAGAAATGGTACAGGCTTACAGGTTGTATGTACTTGCATTGGCGCAACAAGCCGAATTAGGAGCAATGAACAGGATGAAAGAAAATAAATCCCTGAACAATGTAAGCCGCTGGATGCTTGCAGCGTCGTACGCTTTAGTGGGACGCAACGATGTGGCTAACGAATTAATTACAAGTACTTCGGAAGAGAATAAAGTAAATTATACTGCTTACGACTATACGTATGGAAGTGATTTCCGTGACATGGGTATCCGTCTGCAAACACTTAGTCTTCTAAAAAAAGGAGAAGAAGCGGCTACGTTAACCAAACAAATATCAGATGTTCTTGCTTCTGAAAGATGGTTAAGTACACAGGAAACGTCCTTTGCTTTAATGGGTATATCAGCCTATATGAACCGTTATAAAGTGGCGGAAGAAATGAGCTTTACTTATAATTGCGCGGGAAGTTCGTCAGCAATTAAAACAAACAAGAGTATCTGGTCGGAAACTTTAATCGATGAAGGAGGAACTACAGCCAATCTGGACATCAAAAACGATGGTAATTCCACACTGTTCGTCCGCATTATTAAAGAAGGAACACCTGAACAGGGAACGGAATCCGCTTATTCCAACAAAGTTACCATCGATGTTTCCTACCAGGATGGTAACGGCAGGGTGATCGATATAACCAAACTTCCGCAAGGAACGAACTTCTCGGCAGTAGTGACGGTTAAGAATCCGACAAGCTTCCCGATGCAGAACCTTGTATTAACGGAAGTATTCCCTGCCGGATGGGAAATCCTGAATACACGTTTCCTTCATGAAGGAACGACTCCGGTTACAACAGATGGTATAAGCTATCAGGATATCCGCGATGACAGGGTTTATACTTATATCGACAACTTACGTTCAGGCCGTCAGGTAACCGTAAGAATCAACCTGGCCAGTGTATATGCCGGTAAGTTCTATCTTCCTCCTGTATACTGCGAAGCGATGTACGATAACCTCATTCAGGCAAACACACAAGGAAGAGAAGTTGTAGTAGAATAAAAACTATCTTCTTAATTTAAAAAAGTTATCACCGTGATTTTGGAAAATCATGGTGATAACTTTTTTAAATGATTGTTGTAACTTTATCCGAAAATTGTAATGTTTTGAAAGGGCATTACAATCTTTTTTTATTGGGACGCTTCCAAAATAAAAACAGACGTTAGCTATTTTATTTGCTCGTGTCCTGATCATTTACAAGACAAGACTATTTCAAGGCAAGACAATTCCATCAGATTAAATCCCGGAACATGTTTTATAGCACAATAAATAGAAATGTTCTCTTATTGGAATACATTATTTTTATGAAAAAATAAATATAAATACTATTAATTACATGAAAAATATTAGCATACTATTTATTGTACTTTCCGTATTTATCTCTGCATGTAACAACAACTCCAAGCAGACAGGAACTATACCCCAGTCCTTTAACCAGAATGCAGACCTGAAAAACCCAGGTGTAAATTCTCAAAATATGCAAAATATAGATTCCTTATTACAGCAATTTGTTGATGATAAGAAACTGAACTGTGTTGCTGCATTCATATCAAAGGGTGGCAATGTATTATACAAGAAAGCATTTGGATGGAAAGATATAGAAAATCACGTTCCCGCAAGCATAGATGATTACTATGTACTCTTTTCACAGACAAAAGCAGTAACAACTGTGGCTTTTATGACGCTTGTTGAAAAAGGGCTGGTCGCTATTGACGATCCGGTTTCTAAATATTTCCCGGAGATTCCCGACCAGGTTGTGACAAAGGTTAATGAAGATGGTACTTATGAAACCCGTCCGGCAAAATCTCCGATGACATTCGTACATCTGATGGCGCATTCTTCGGGTATAAATGCTGGCCTTGTCAACGAGATACGTAGCGCAAGAGGTGAGAAAAAAGGTTCTCCTGCCGGGTTCGGAGGTGATATTTCCCCCAGTATACCTAGCGGACAACATAGCTTTGGTGGCGATTATAATGCAAAATTTCTTAAAGATGAAATGCATGATCTGGCACAATATCCGCTGGGGTTTGACCCAGGTACTCAATGGGACTACCATATAAGTACAAATATGCTCGGCTATTTGATTGAACGTATATCAGGCAAACCCCTGCGCGAATATGTAAAAGAAACTATCCTGGAACCGTTGGGAATGAATAGTACCGATTGGTTCTATCAGCCACAAACATTGGAACGTTTCGTAAAACCGTATAGTGCAATCGATGGTAAATTAGAACTAGGGACAGATATGTATGCGAGAGGAGCAACAAGCACAGAACAAACATATTGCGAAGGGGCTATTGGCCTGAATGGGCCCATTGAGGATTACGCCAAATTCTGCCAGATGCTTCTTAATAAAGGTGAATTTAATAATCACCGTATCTTAAAGCCTGAGACTGTTGAATTAATGACAACCATAAATCGTCTTCCGGTAGAAAATGCCGGAGGGAAAGGTTTTCAATTTGGCTTGGGTTTCGAATTATATAATGAACTAAAGAAACCTGTTCCAGCCGTCTCCAACACGGCTTTTGCCTGGGGTGGGATGCTTGGGACCAATTATATTATTGATCCTGAAAATGATATGATTGCTTTGTTTTATATAAATATGTTTAAGCACGAAGATTTATATCCTTTATTTCTTGAAAAGGCCTATAAGTTGTTATAGGTCAATAGCGTACAAAATAAATAAAAAAACTTTTTTTGTAGGTAGAAGGTGAAAACAAAAATCAAAAGTGAAAACAAAAAACTGGTTGTTTTCACCTATTAATAAACTGATAAACAAAGAGATATTATCAAAAGTGAAAACAACTCTGAGAAAATTAAACTTTTTAGAGAAGAAGCATCGCAATTAGGATAAAGGTATATATCAGAACGTTTCTGGCAGTGTGTCCAAGTGTTTTGTTTAATGCTTTCCCTTTTAAACGGATAAGTTCTTTCCACGTAAACCAGAACAGGACAAAAAAACCTATTATAAAGATAAACATCCACCAAGATGTCCACTCTATCAAGGGCCATGAAAAAAGAAAAGCCAGCAGGCCGTTCACTAAATAAAACATTCGTCCGAAAAAACGCCCGAACAACACTATGGTTGTTCGTTTTCCTGAAGCTTTATCTTGTTTATAATCACGATAATTATTCACCACAAGGATATTAACAGACAAGAATCCTACGGCAAGAGATAATAAGAAAGATAGAAAACTAAAAGCATGGGCTTGTACATAATAGGTAAAGCATACGGGTATCACTCCATAAAATAATAATACACATACGTCTCCCAAACCATTATAAGCCAACGGAAAAGGCCCAGCGGAATAGGCTAACACACACAAAGCTATCAGAATGCCGACTATCAGTAATTCCCATCCGGCTATATAACAAAGTGCTAAACCGCATAAACACGACAATCCCAGAGTAACAAATGTACCTGTTAACATGGCTTTAGGAGTTATCCAACCCGAAGCGACTGCACGATCGGGGCCTAACCGGTCTTCATTATCCGCTCCTTTCTTATAATCGAAATAGTCATTGGCAAAATTGCTAGCTATCTGTGCCAATAGGGCAACAAAAAAACATAATACGGCAGGTATCCATTTGAATACATCATCCACATAAGCGATGGTACATCCCAATATCACCGGACTAACGGATGCAGTTAGTGTTTTGGGCCTCGCAGCTTCGATCCAGGCACGAAAAGAACTTATATTTTTATTCATTGATTTATTTTTCTCATTCGTCAGCAAAAATAGGAACAAAAAAATCAATCATTTGTTATTTGTATAATAAATCATAGTAAATTTGCGGCATG
>DAMCDT010000145.1:0-8988 GCA_032058265.1 Tannerellaceae bacterium | reverse complement strand
AAGGACCCTCTGATTAACAGTCAGATGCTCTAACCAACTGAGCTAAGGAAGAATTTGCTTTGCAATGAGGTTTCTCTTAACCTGCTTTTCGTAATTGCAGGGCAAAAGTACGGGATGTTTTCCAAATATGCAATATATTTGTGGAAAAAAATTATATGAGTACACTTGGATTAGGGAATGCCTTAGTGGATGTCCTGTTAAGATTAAAAGATGATGGCCCGTTGGCCGACATTGGTATGGTAAAGGGTGCAATGGATATGATTGATGAGAATCAGATGCGGGTTATCCAAAAGACCCAATCACATTTAGAAAGAAGCCAGGCTCCCGGGGGATCGGTATGTAATACCATGCGTACAATGGCAAAATTAGGTCTACCAACGGGCTTCATTGGTAAAATAGGTACAGATAGTTTAGGGGAATATTACGAAAAAGCGCTGATCGACGCTGGAGTCACCCCTTATTTCTCAAAAGCTGATGGTATCTCAGGATGTTGTACAGTGCTGATATCACCTGACGGAGAACGTACGATGGGTACTTTTCTTGGACCGGCTCCAACCTTATCGCCGGGTGATATCAAAGAAGATGTCATTGCTAAGTATAAATATGTCTATATTGAAGGTTATTTACTGGTTAATGAGCCGTTAGTGAGGAATACTATGGAGAAAGCCAAGCGAAATGGAGTGAAGATTGCGCTTGATCTCTCTAATTTTAATATTGTAAACGCCTTCAGGGGTTTCCTTGAAGATATTATTCCTTCGTATGTAAATATATTATTTTCAAATGAGAGCGAAGCGAAAGCATTCACCGGATTGGAACCATTGGACGCAATAAAACAGATATCCCAAATGGTCGATATCTCACTGGTAACCCTCGGTAAAGAAGGATCCATGATATCCGCGAACGGAGAAATTATCAAAGTAGCTGCAGAAGGTGGCAAACCGGTTGATACAACGGGAGCAGGAGATAATTTCGCTGCAGGATTCCTTTATGGGCAATCTGTCGGCGCTACGCTCGAACAGTCCGCACGGATTGGCTCTATGCTCGCAGGATATGTCATTGATGTCATAGGCGCCCAGATTCCTGACCATCAATGGAAACAAATAAAGTTAAAAGTAAAAGAGATATTATCGTAAACGGTAGATTATTCTATACATTTACATTCCAAATTAACTTAATAAAAATATGTTTGAACGTAAATATAAAGGAAGTATAGCGAGTGTTTTTTGTTTGCTGCTTCTTTCGTTGAGTACTATAATACCCTTACATGCGCAACAAGACAATCGTTTTGAAGTCAGTAAGCAGCTTGAGATATATAATGCCCTGGTGAAAGAAGTGGAGATGTTTTATGTTGATTCTATCGATGTGGAAAAGACTGTACGCCGGGGTATCGATGTTATGTTGCGCGGATTGGATCCTTACACGGAATATATCCCTGAACAGGATATGGGAGAGTTACGCTTGATCACTACCGGCGAGTACGGAGGAGTTGGCGCTTATATACGCCAACGGGATGAAGGGGTTATTATCGTTGAGCCTTTCGAAGGTATGCCTGCTGCTTTGGCCGGACTAAAAGCGGGCGACCGTATTTTGTCTATAGACACGGTTGAGGTTGAAAAGGAGTTAAGCGATAAGGTGAGTGAGTTGCTGAAAGGCGTTCCCAATACAAAAATGAAGATAAAGGTTCAGCGTCCGGGTGAAAAGAAACCCCGTACGTTTGATGTCACCCGAAAACAAATTGTTGTAGATCAGGTAACTTATTATGGTGTACGTAACAATGACGTCGGCTATATTTATTTAAAAGGTTTTACGGACAAAAGTGCGCAGGAAGTAAAAATGGCATTTGACGACTTACGCAAGAATCACCAGATTAAATCTCTAATCTTAGACTTACGTAATAATGGAGGAGGACTATTGGAAAGCGCCGTTCAAATAGTAAATATGTTCGTTCCGAAAGGAAAAGAAGTTGTGTCAACAAAAGGTAAACAAAGCCAGTGGGACAGGATATACCGAACATCCAGTGAACCAATCGATACGGTTATGCCGTTAGCAGTTTTGATTAACGGGGCTTCCGCATCTGCTGCCGAGATTGTTTCAGGGGCATTGCAGGATATGGATCGCGCCGTTCTTTTCGGGCAACGTTCTTTTGGTAAAGGATTGGTACAGGCTCCACGTGAACTGCCTTACAACGGAAGTTTAAAAGTTACGATGAGTAAGTATTATATTCCGAGTGGAAGATGTATTCAGCAAATAGATTATACACACAGAAATGCAGATGGTAGCGTAGGAAACATACCCGATAGTTTAACAACGGTCTACTATACATCCAAAGGCCGCCCGGTTCGGGATGGGGGAGGGGTTACTCCTGACTTTACCGTAGAAGAACCGAAAATGCCAACGCTTATGTTCTACCTGCTGAACGATTATGTGTTGTTTGATTTTGTTACAGAATACGCGCAAAAACATAAAGCAATTCCTCCCGCTGATGAATTTGAGGTAACAGACGCAGACTTTGAAGCTTTCAAAGCATACGCTAAGGAAAAGAATTTTAGTTATGACCGCCAAAGCGAGAAAGTGTTGAAGAACTTAAAGGAGGTAGCCGAATTTGAAGGATATATGGATGAAGATTCCACCATGTTTAAAGAACTGGAAGCGAAGCTTACTCCTGATATAGAACGCGACTTCGACCGCTTCAAGGATGAAATCAAACGACTTATGTCTAGCGAAATAGTAAAACGCTATTACTACCAAAAAGGTGAATTGATACAAACACTCAAAGATGACGCTGTTTTGGAAAAGGCGTTGGAAGTGTTAGCCGATCCGGAACTTATTGAGGAAACGTTAAGTACCCCGGTTCAAGATGATCTGGAGGAAGCCGGGAGAGGTGGACAAACAGTTCAGAATAGAAAGAGAGGACTGGCTTTTCATCTCATACCTATGCAGAAAAGTTTATATTTTTTTACCTAGTAGAATTTGCTAACGTCTGAAAATAAATTGCTCCCGTCCTATTTTTATTTGGACGGGAGCAATTTATTTTAGGAAGCATCCTGTATTTACCAATAAAGCACCAACCCGGCGATACCGGCGAGGACTATCATTAATATCGGATGGACATTTAACTTCCAGGTCAATAAAAACGCTGCTCCAAAGATCAGAAAACTTTTATAATCTATAAAATTCTCATGATTCATTAATAATAAAGCTGCTGCGGCGATCAGCCCGATCGTTGCCGGACGAAGACCTATGAAAGCAGCTTCCACATATTTATTTTTCTTAAACCGGAGAAAATAATAAGAGATAGCCAATACAAGAATAAAAGAAGGAAGGCAAACGGCAAAGGTAGAAAGACATGAACCCAGTATAGCCATTCCGACGGAATAACCGGCATTATGAATAGCCGTGTAACCAATATAAGTGGCGCTATTAATACCTATCGGACCGGGAGTCATTTGTGATATCGCAACCACGTCTGTAAATTCCTGCAAAGTGATCCATCCGTATTTATCAACCACTTCCGCCTGAATTAAAGACAGCATGGCATATCCTCCTCCGAATCCGAAAAGGCCGATCTTAATATATACCCAGAATAGTTGCAGGAATATCATCTTATTTCTTCTTTATTTTCAATCCGTAAATAAGTCCGCCCAAAGCCGCTACAATGATAATATAAATAGGCGATACACCGAGTAGCCAAATCAATAAAGCAGCAACGGTAGGGATAATAGCCGTTTTCCATGTTAAACCAATTGATTTAGCAGCAGTGATACACGGAACAGCGATCAAAGCCACTACAGCAGGGCGCAACCCCTTGAATATTTTTTCCACCCATATATTATCTTTGATCTGGGTAAAGAAAAGGGCAATTGCGAGTATGATAAAGAAAGAAGGAAGTATAGTACCAAGTGTGCATACAACGCTTCCGGAAAAACCTTTCAGCTTATATCCAAGAAAGATGGCTATATTAACAGCGAAAATGCCGGGCAACGATTGTGCCACGGCAAAGAGGTCTATAAAATCTTCTTTTGAAATCCATCCTTTATTGATCACTTCCCTTTCAATCAAGGGGAGCATCGCATATCCCCCTCCGATTGTAAATGCGCCAATACGGGTGAATGTGATAAAAAGTGTCCAGTACATATTATCGCCTGCGTCGTACGCTTCGTACAGCAGAAGAAGTCTCTGCTTTAGGAGCTTTTACTTTTGGTGTGCTTTCTTTCTTGGTCGATTCCGTTTTTGTTTTAGCAACGCGCGCAGATTTTGCTGCTTTTTTAGCTTCTTTGGTATCAGCCACCTGCGTTGTATCCGGTTTCCAGTATAACGATTCCTGGAATGTTTCCAATTGTTTTTCGATACGTTCCTGGGCTAATTTGAGCGAGTCAGGCTCCGGATAATATTCTCTTAATGTTCTGTTCATTAAGTTTTCCGTTTTGATGATTTCACCGTCAAACATCCGGCGGCGGAAGTAATCATCAATCGTAAATGTCTTGGCATTATTAATATTGGATGTCATTATATACGAATTGGTGATATAAGGACGGATATTCTCATAAGGCAGCCAAAATAAAGGTGTCGTTTGCTCTCCCAGATCGCCGGAGGTTGTCAGGATAGGGCAAAGAGCCAGTGTTTTTACATCAAAGACAGAATTATTCTGGTCGAAATACCAGGCTTCTTTCACATAATATGCCAACACATCCCCCGAAGGAACATCTCCTTCATTAATGATAAAAGACGGGTCTTCACCCGCACGGCCGGGGATTTCTTCATAATAAATATATGCCCTGTCTAATACATCATCCTTAAAGTTAATAATGTGATCTTCGTCAAAAGCTTCGAATCCATCCTCATACCTGTAGGCTACTATTTTATTCTCGCACATTAACTGGAAGATGGTTGAGAAAAGATTCATGCTTCCGTTCATAGGACGGACAGGATAATACAAAGGGGCATTCTCTTCTTTGGTAAGGTCTAATTCACGATATATTACACGCATCCAGGGAGCATTTCCGATTTCCTGCGTCATGCGTTCGTTCATATCCTGCGCACGTACGGTCAGTTCCGGCAGGCCGGTATCTTTTTTATCAGCCTCCCTTCCGCCTGTCCGCGCACGGGGAGCCCTTCGTTCCTGCTGGTTATTTTCTTGTGCATATAAAGGGCCGGATATTATCAGGACACTTACTAAAGCCAGTATGTAATACAAGCGTTTCATATCTTATCTTTATATTAATTTACAATTACTTGAATAGGTGAAATCATACGTTCGACACCATCCGGTCCACGTGCAACAACCCGGTTGATCCAGAACTGTTTGCCACGGGACAAATTGCGGATATAATTCCGCTGACGCTCTGAAAACTTAGAGCCATCCGTCGGTTCGTTTATCATATTACCGAATGAGTCCGGATACGTTATTTCAAAACGCAGTACGGTAAAGCCTATATTTAAGATGTCGTCATCGATAGCAGCCATAATACCATCTGCTTCCAGTAAACTACGTTTAGCTAGGTTACCGCCTCTGAATTTACGAACATTGCCGTTTTGATCTTTATATTCCAGATAAGGAAGCGGATCAGGTAACGCTCTTACACGGAAAGATGTGTTAGCCATCGATACTACCCGTCCGTCGGCCATACGTGCGTTTACTGAAACAACAGCTTCGCTCCCTACCGTAGTGGGTTTGGCATCCCACACATCCCCGTTGCGGGTGAGTGTTCCGTTGGTCATAGTAGCCGTTACACTCCCACTCGGAATCCCCGGTACGGCAATACGGATCGGATTTGTAATTCCTGCGTAAAGCACATTCATTAAAGTCG
This sequence comes from Tannerellaceae bacterium, assembly GCA_032058265.1. GTDB lineage: Bacteria > Bacteroidota > Bacteroidia > Bacteroidales > Tannerellaceae > DFXE01. Next base: position 3,181 of record DAMCDT010000145.1, on the reverse strand, counting down.
GAGCAACTGTCGCGGCTGGCTCGGTAACGAAATATTCAGTTTTAAAATTATAGCGTGCCGGTGTGCCGTCCGCATTTATTGTTTCTACGTAGCCCTCAACAGGGTAGGTTCCGGCAGACGAAGCTGTAACAGCATATTTACCTTTGCTATCGGCAGGCAATTGCTGTCCGTTAACAAACACAGTCGGAACTTTCGTAGAGTCAATAGCTGACAAGACAATATCTGCTGTATATTGGCTGCCACGCATCACAATCTGACTGGCCGGAACAACTTGTGCCTGGATCATATTCACACGGTAATCACCCACATCTACCTGATTGATCAGGTTGGATAAAACTTCTCCCTGCGCATAGCGGACATCACTTTGTAATTTTGTCAGTAATGTGACAGCGGCGGAAACAGGCATGTTTTCGAATAAAGCTTCTTCCCAGGTACGGGTATTTATGCCTGCTTTTTTAGGAGGCTCGGTACTTAAGCTGGATTCAATAACCTCCTTTTTGGAAGAAGGAACAAACTGAGCCATCATTGTACGATACGAGTCGATAGATTCACGCAATATTTTGCCTTCTCCTCTGATAGGAGCCAGCATAACCCGTGAAGCAGCTTCCAGGTCTTCTTTATTTTGTATGTTAGTGATGTCTGCGTTTTTCCCGTCCGAGATTTTAACGATACGTTCTTTCAGGTCTTGTATATAATTATACAAGCTGTCTGACGCATTGTTTACCAGCATACTACTCATATACCATTTTTCTGCCTTATCCGGATTACTATCATAAGCATATTTCAATTCACTCATGTAAAGATTGTTGCGGTTCTCGGTATTATCAATCGATGTATGTAAACTGTCTTCAACCAATCCGAAGCCCTCCAATACTTCTGACGATACATTGAGTGCCATCATAGCGATGAATACAATGTACATCAGATTGATCATCTTCTGACGCGGTGAATTAGGATTATTTCCTACTGCCATTTTCTTTACTTAGTATAAGGTGATTGATACGGATTGCCCTGAGGCTGTTGCTGTTGATATGGATTTTGTTGCGGCTGCTGGTATTGTTGCTGCGGTTGTTGTTGGTATGGGTTCTGTGGAATAGGCCCCATATTAACTGTCATCGCGCTCAGCAAACGGCTGTATACCTGATTTAACTGTGTCAGTTGCTGTGCCATCCGTTCCGTTTCCGTACGGAAAACAGAGCTATCCGTCAGCGAACCGTCATATAAATCTTTAATACGATTTAATCCGGAATTGATGTGTTCGATAGAATTGATTTGCGAACTTATACTCTTCAACTGCATTTCGTAAATCGTATTCAAACCGGAGATATTACGGTTCAATAATTCCATTTGTTCCACATATCCCTGTGAGTTACGGTTGATACCATCGGAATTATTTGTAATGCTTTGATATGAGTTTAACAATGTATCGGAAACATTTGTCAATGAGTTGGTAACCTGGCTGAAACGTTCCATATTCTCAGACATACCGGAAAGCTGGTCCAGGTATTTCTGAGTAGCTTCTGTCAGTTCGGACATTTTGGATATTTGTTCGGCAGCCGCACTCAGTTTTTTAATGCTGGTAGATAAATTCTTCGTATCTTCTTCCGTAACATCAATAGGAGATATCCCTAAGCTGCTTACATTTACATTCTGGGTACCTCCACCGGCTGCACCTGTAAAGTTCACGCGGGCACCTCCCAGGTTAGGCGAAGCTGATATGTTATCATCTTCTATATTCGCTTCAGAGTGCATGATGGTAGAAACAGGCGTGCCGCTAAAGTCAGGACGGTCCATAGGATTCTTTGATTTCAGGACGGGAAATACATCTTCCCAGTGGTATTCGCTACTTGGCTTTTCAAAACCGAAGATAAAGAATACCAGAAACTCTGTAATCATCCCCGCTGCTAACATATGGTTACCATAAGGAACATGCAGTATCTTAAACATGGCACCTAAAATAACAACTGATGCCCCCCAACTGTAAAGGAAGTTCAGCAAACGCTTCCCTTTGTCGCTGGAGAGGTACATTTCCACTCTGTTTTTATATCTTTTATACTTTCCCATCTTTTAAAGTATTATATCTTGCTAATGTTATTATTATTTTCCCTTTGAACGTGAGAAACCTACTTGTGTACGTACGCAACGGAAGCCTATATAAGAGCGTGGTACGTTTTGGTATTCGAATGTCCGCATATCCGAACGGATAAACTGTGCTACGTCTTTCCACGATCCGCCACGTACAACTTTTTTCTTCATATCATACGGATCTTCCTTGGCAGCATTATAACGCAGGTCTGGATTCATATCATTCATCTGGCTTGGCCCTGATTCAGAGAAAACAGTAACAGTCCATTCGGAAACATTACCTGCCATGTCATATAAGCCAAATTCGTTCGGGGCATAAGAGCCAACCCGCGAAGTGATGAGGTGTCCGTCTTCCGTGTAATTACCATTGCCCGGCTTGAAGTTTCCTAAGAAACAACCTTTGTTATTTTGTAGCTCATCGTCTGCCCACGGATATTTATATTCGTTTTTACCCGTGCGCGCGGCATATTCCCATTCTCCCTCGGTAGGTAAGCGGAACGGTTCGATATATTGTCCTTCCGGAATCCGGATAGACTCTTTATACAAATTAGTCCTCCAAACACAGAAAGCTGTGGCTTGTTCTTGTGTAACTCCAACTACAGGATAATCATCATATCCCGGGTGTTGGAAGTACATACGCATATAAGGTTCATTGTAGGCGTTGTTAAAGTCATTTACCCAACACGTCTCATCCGGATAAATATTTACGATCCGTGTATGTAAGAAGTCCCATTCACTGCTTAACGGGCGTGTGATGGTTTCGTTTATAATGCGTCCTTCCTCGTCTATGTAGGCGGTATCTTTTGATATCATAATCACTTCATCCGGATCGACTGAGATATCCGTATTCAATTGACGTTCGAAAGGGTTCAGGCGATGCTTGCGCAGTGCGGCGGAAGTGTAGTCATACCATTCGTATTTATAGTACATTTGTTCTCCGTCCAATCGCCTTTCACCTGTCACGGGATGTGTACGGAATACGCTTTCGATAGCTAATTGCTCATCTTCATCCGCACGTTTCCATGGGATAGGGCGGCTCCAGTCAAGGTGTGGAGTAACAGGATCACCATACCGGTCTTCAGTTATCTTAAAGAGA
>DAMCDT010000144.1:2271-9046 GCA_032058265.1 Tannerellaceae bacterium | reverse complement strand
AAAAAATAGTGAGGAATATCCTTTTGGCACATCTTCTCATGTGTTGACGGTTATTAATACGCAGCCGGGATCTACCACAACAATTAAAGGCTTCACGATCCAAGACGGTTTTGCAAGAGGAGGTAAATCATCACTTAGCATCCAAGGGCACCAACTAAATAATGATCAAGGAGCCGGCATATATGCTTATACGGAAGGATCGGCCAGAATCGTAATAGAACAGAACATCATTACCAATAATAATATTACCGTTACGGAAGAAGCGAATGAATTAGTAGAGGACCTTGAAAAAGTAACCTTGACAGGAGAGGGTGAGTTTGAGAAAAAACTGATATCAACAATAACAACCACATCCGCGAAACTCATTGAAGCGGGTGCAAGCCAGTTGGGCTGTGCCGGATATTGTACCACCGTTGGAACTAAAATCCCGAAGCAACTAACAGCGAGCAACCTTCAACTTCTATTCTCCATAGAGGCTGTAGAAGGTTTTTTAGAGAGTATCAATAAGTCGCAGTTGGAGCTCTATGGCCTTACCCCCTCGCTTTCGGTAGGTGGTGCAGGCGTGTATGCCAATGGTAATATTGAGTTCAGAAATAACCAAATTAAGCAAAATAGTATTAATGCGACAACTTATGCGATTTTAAAAAATAATAAACCTACCGATTTGGTTGCCGGCGCTTACGCATTGATGACCTCCCCGCTTGTATATAGCGCCGGTGCCGGCGTATATGCCATTGGAAATGTAATCCTTGAAAAAAATGACATTAGCGAAAATACAATTAAAACTCAATCAACAGCCGATATTGATCCCAGTTTAAGCATAGAAAATTTCTTAAAAAAAACAATGTTTATTTCAACTCCTACCTCCATTACATACGGAGGGGGGGTATATGCATCCGGAACCGTTAAGGCTTTGGATAATATATTTAACAACAACCGAATCGACGCCCGTATCGAAAATAATCGAGCCTTCTCTCTGCAAGGTATGAAGCTTTCAACTACTTTTAGTCTGGGAGGACAAGCTCTCAATTTTGGCGGAGGGGCTTACTTTTCAGGACAAGTAGCTCTTAACAACAACAAGTTTAACGAAAATGAAGTAAACCCTTCTTCGATAAAGAAAACAAATGATCTATCATCTGTATATACAAATACAACTTCTCTTACTTATGGTGCCGGCGCTGTAATTGAAGTAAGCGGACAGCCGGAATCTCCAATAATTATTGAAAACAATGAATTTAATAACAATGCTTTCTCTAAACATAAATGGGGCTCAAGCACTCTCGTCGGAGATATAAGTAATAACAATCAGGACCTGGAAAAAGTAGAGGGCTATACTTATGCCGTTAATAGCGGAACCGGGCTTGCTATAGAGAATGCATTCAGAGAAAATGAACAGGGAGAAGCGTTATCTCCGGTTTTGGCTTATGCCCGGATCAGTGACAATACTATAAACGGGAATAATAGTAAAAATTCTACCGACCTGAAGGGAGGTGCCCTGTATCTGAATAATATTAATGCCAACCTGAACAACAATACGATTGATAATAATACGGTCAAGGTTTATAATAAACCGGAACATAATATGGGAAATATTAAAGGAAGCGTAGAAACCACCAATAGTATGGTTGCTGACCTTATCCCTAGTTATTTCCGAAATAAAAAAGCTAAAAACCAGATAGGTGCTAATGCCGAAATTAAGGGTGGAGTAATTTATAACGCTCATTATCTCGATCAGGGGGCTTTCTCGATGAAGAACTGTAAGATTAGGAATAACAACTTCACAAATAATACGGAATCTTTCCTCTGGGAAACTCAGTCCCAACTTGATATCGACTTATATACCTATGTTTACGGCGGCGTTTATGTTCGGAGTCCTCGTGTGGATGTAGCGGACAATACGCTTGAGGGTAACGTTCTGAATTTAGAATCCAAGATTGATCAACGAGGTCATAATTTTTCCTATAATAAAGCAATAGGAGCCGGACTTTACATAGATCATCTGAATACCAGAAAAGAAAATACAAACAGCGATAATCAATCTTCGCGCAAATCGGTAATAAAAGGGAATGTGCTTACCGGCAATAAGATTGATTCCTATGTTTATATCGCAGGGCAAGGAACAATTTTTAATCCATCTGACGATTCCAATATAGAATTAGACGCCTTAGGAGCCGGATTGTATCAGGAGCAAGGCGGAATCAGCCTTGAAGGTAATCAATTCCTGACAAATGAAATCAAACTTAAAGCTTCGGCAAGCGGAGCTACTCATGATGGAACAAATAATGTGAAAGCATTTGTTTATGGGAGTGGATCTTATCTGAAGAATATATCCGGGAATAAGAAATCGATTCAAGATAATCTGTTTAATGGAAATAGTATTAATGCGGAAGGTGAAGGCGATGATTGGGGAACCAACAGTTCGGATGTGGAAGTTTATGCTTACGGTGGCGGTTTGAATATGGAAATTATAAAAGGTGAAGCTGAGCTTTCCGGAAATAATTTTACAAATAATACAATCAAAGTTATAACCCTGGACGACGATACTTCCCACGATGTTGATGCTAATGCTTATGGAGGCGGCGCCTATCTTTCTACAATTGAAGGAACCAGCCTGGAATTAGGCAACAATACTTTCTCTGAAAATAAGTTGTATACCGAAACCTACAATGACGAAGCAAAATCATACGCCTGTTCTTTTGGAGGAGGACTTTATATCCTTTCGGGAGGGCTTGTAACAGCGAATCGCTTAGAGGTGCAAAACAATTTTATTGAAGCTCACAGTAAGGAAAGTGCTAATGATAATGAAGCCAATGCGCGCGCTTTTGGAGCCGGAATATTTTTGGCAAAACCGAAAGACGGAAGCGGTTCATTTAAATTATATAATACACTAATTGCAAAAAATGAGGCTTATTCCCATGTATTGGGTTCCTCAGGAACAAGTGGAGGAACATACTACGCCAATGCCGGTGGAGGAGCCGCATACTTTGAGGATGTAACAGCCGACTTAATCAATCTGACCATAGCAGATAATACTTTGAAAACTTTACCAACAGAGGATGATACACCTTTATTAACAAAAGGCGGGAGAATATGGAAAAGAGGCGCCGGATTGTATACAGAGAAGGGTAACGTAAAAGTATACAACACAATTTTTTATAATAATAAGCGAGAAAAAGAGAGTGCCGATGATTATGAATTGGCAACCCTACAAGATGAAAGTGGACAATCCCTTTCTTTGACCAATTGTTTGTATGATGAAGATGGATTGAAATATACAACATCCTCTACGCTTGGGACAGCTATATTCGCAGCCTCCGATAGTTACCACCAAAAGAAAAACTCTCCGGGAGTAGATAAAGCAGAAAACGTACTACCTAAACAGTATGCTGAATTGGATTTGGCAGGAAATGCCCGTGTGCTAAATAAGATAGACCTGGGAGCATACGAAATATCTACCTCGCCCGACCAATATGGTATTATCTATGTGAAGAAAGGAGGAACAGGTGACCGCTCGGGACGTAACTGGGAGAATGCCTGCCCCGAACTGGCTACTGCATTAGACGAGGCCAGACTCTATGATAACCAAGCGAAGGCAATATGGGTAGCAGAAGGAACATATACACCGATGTTTAAGGCGGCAGAAGTTTATTCCGACAGTACTACTTCCACTACCGAGCACCATAAATCATTTGTGATGCCCAATAACGTGGAAGTATACGGAGGATTTCCGCAAAATGCCAGCAGTGCGGTACACGCACCCCAAGATGATTCTTCCGGCGAAAAGACAAGGGCTCTGAATACGCGCGATATAAAAAAACATGAAACCGTTTTAAGCGGGAAACTGGATAATGGAACTGTGGTATACCACGTAGTTATCGCTTCGGGAACAACAGATGCGATCTTAGATGGATTTACGGTAAGTGGAGGAGAAACAATAACAATTGAATCTACTCAATCAATAATGGTAACGAATGGAGATACTTCCCATAATATACGAGATGATTCAGGTGCAGGTATTTATAGCCGCGCATCCAGCTATATATTAAGAAACCTGACTATTAAGGACAACAAGTCAGCACATGGCGGTGCCGGTGTTTTTGATTATAATACAAATAATCTCATAGAAAATTGTTATTTCTCAGGTAATATCTCTAATCGAGGAGGAGCACTTTTTCTTTACTCCGGAGATGTTTTGGTACTGAATTCGGAGTTCAGAGAAAATACAAGCCCAACCGGAAGCGCGGTATACAATAGAGGCGGAGTGGTTACTTTGTCTAATGTATTGGTTGCAAACAACACGAATACAGAAGCCAATCCCTCGGCAATTTACTGTTATGACCAAACGATTAATATTATCAATTCTACGATTGCCTATAATAAAGGATATGGATTATATGTCCGTTCTAATAATACCAACTATGGGACAATCAATATTCACAACTCAATTGTCTGGGGTAATGAAAGGTATGGGAATTATTCCGAAGCTAAGTATTCTATTATCGAAAACCTTGCCGATGGTAATTTAAGTGATGGGAACAATAATAAAAATCCATTGTTTGTAAATGCCGCAGAAGGCGATTATTCATTACGCACTATCAGTCCGGCTTATAATAGGGGGGATAATAATCTTTACAACAGCCCTGAATACGGTGCTTGGGATATTATAGGCAATTCCCGAATGAACGGGACGATCGATATAGGAGCTTATGAGTTTACCGATATCCAGCCTGACGCCAATGGTATCCTTTATGTAAAAAAGGGCGGAAGAGGTAACCGGACCGGAAACAGTTGGGAAAATGCCTGTCCGGCCTTGGCTCAAGCACTATATAATGTGAAACAAAATGAAAATTCAAACATAAAAGAAATATGGACTGCTGAAGGCATTTATCAGCCTCGCATTATTGACTTAGAAGAAGAAAACACTCCAAGTACTTCTCCTAAAGCACATACTTTCTATTTGTCGCCCCAGATAAAAGTATATGGCGGATTCTCCAATGACGCAAACGACCAGGAGAATGCTCCGAACGACTACATGACGAAAGAACAAGCACTCAATACGCGCGACTGGGTTCGTTATGAAACTATTATGAGCGGTGAATATAAACCGGTTACAGGCGATGATCAAAGTACGGTAAATGTATATAATGTAGTAAACGGAACAGATATTCCGATAGAAGACAATTCTAATCATACTATACTTGATGGTTTTACGATTACCGGAGGAAAAGCTTTAAGTACAGAGGAAAATGCAGGAAATGGAGGAGGTATTTACCTGAAAAACGCATCAGTAGAATTAAATAACCTCGTAATTAAAGACAACGAAGCCAAGTATCGAGGAGGAGGTATATATTGTAATCCGGACGTCAATGGAGGAATACTTGTACTAAATAATGTGGCTGTTGAAAATAATACTATAAATGAAATGTCTGGTGCCGGCCTCTACTGTAATGGAGGTTTATTGAGAATCAGTTATTCGAAGTTTCTGAATAACCATTTCACAAATAACGAAGTTAGAGCAGACGGAATATTCTACGAGGAAGTAAATTCCCCGAATAAGAAGTTATCTGAGTATAAGACTGATTACCCGAATAACCACTGGTTCTACCCGGAAGAGTCGACTTTCTATCTGGATATAATCAATACACTGGTAGCAAAAAACAGTCACGGTATTTATTCCTATATGAATGATGCAAGTCTTACTGATTATGCTCGTATATTAAATACAACGATAGCCGACAATAAGAATTCCGGTGTTGATCTTAATACTTCAGGGTCAACAATTGAAGAAAAAATGAAGGTCATCAACAGTATTATCTGGAATAACGGAACCAATAGCACGAATGATATTTTCAGGGAACCTATTATAGAAGATAATTTCATAGCCAATATAGTTCCTGAGTATGTAGAGTTAGTTGGAGCCAACACCAATACTGACCCGCAGTTTACAGATGCTCCTAATGGAGATTATACCTTAGGTGCAGGAAGTCCGGCAATAAACACAGGCAGGAATAATCAATACGAAGGTGCGGGCTCAACAGCTTCCAAAGACCAAGATTTAGCAGGCAATGAGCGTTTCTGGGAAATAATAGATATAGGGGCTTATGAGTCTCAGCCTCCGGTTAATCCCGACGGCAAGGGTATTGTGTATGTTTGGGAAGGCAAAAACGGCACAGGAACCAGTTGGGAGGATGCTTACTCCAATTTATATACCCCATTGAAAAGAGCACAAACAGATAAACGTATCAAAGCAATCTGGGTCGCTTATGGTAACTATTTTGCTTCCGGCTCAAGTGAACCAATAGAGTTGGTACAAGGCGTGAAAGTTTACGGAGGCTTCAAGGGATATGAAGCAAGTATTGATGAACGTGAGTTGCCTGTAGCCGGAAAAGATATAACCGATAAGATTACCTACACGAACGAAAACAGTTCCCTGATTAGCGGTGGAAGCAGCGAATATCCTTTCTTTACAGCTACGGACATTTATTATAATCCTTTGAACGAAGACCAGAATACCTTATTGGATGGTTTCGCGTTTACCTTAGCTGGAAAATCGATAATGAACACCGCTTCGGCCTATATACTTCGGAACGTATATTTTGTAAATAATAACGCTCATTCTCAGATAAACAATCTCGATGGCTCTGATTTAATTATAGAGAACGCCTTATTCAGAAGTAACGAAAGTACAAATTGGTTGATCCAAAATAGAGCCTCCTCCCTAAGCATTGAGAACTCTTTGATTATGGAGAATCAAAGTACCACTTTAGATGGATTG
>DAMCDT010000144.1:0-2261 GCA_032058265.1 Tannerellaceae bacterium | reverse complement strand
TCAGGAATGAGGGAACGCCGGATAGCCCGGGATCGCTGTTTATGGAAAATACACTTGTCGTAGAAAACAACACTCTTTACGATAATTATGATGCTGCTTTGATTTTAAACGATGACTTTACAAATTTTACTTTAGTTAACACTACGATAGCCGGCAATGGGGTAAGCAGTTCCTCTATTCCACCTATAAAAAACGGTAGCGGAAAGATATACAACAGTATCATATCTACCGATGAGAATCTGGATGCGTCGTGGATTGAGAATGGATGGGATATTCAACACAGCAATATTAAAGATCTTGTTTTAACCGGCGGATCTCATGCAAATAAAGGGAATAACAACATTGATCCCTTGTTTAATACCGATTATTCCTTAGCTAAAAATAGCTTTTTGATTAATGCGGGAAAGAACGCCTTATATGAAGGAGAACTTCGTTCTTCAACTGACCTGGCAGCTAATCCACGTTTGATTGATGAAACAATAGATATGGGAGCTATAGAGAATACCTTAGAGTTCACACCCAATCCCGACGGCATTGTGTATGTTTGGGAAGAAAAGTCGGGAGCCGGAACCAGCTGGGAGGATGCTTACCCGAATCTGGCCGATGCTTTACACAAAGCAAGAACCGATTCCCGTATCAAACAAATATGGGTGGCTAAAGGAAATTACAAACCCGAATACATAGCTTACGACTCCTACCTGTCCGATGCGCCAAGAAACGTATCTTTTGTCCTTGCTGACTGCTTAAAACTCTATGGTGGTTTTGCAGGAAATGAAAGTTCGATCGAACAGCGGCTTTTCGACGGGAAAAATGAGAGCATTTTAAGTGGTAATTTATTAGACGCTAACAGAGCATATCATGTTTTGATGGCAACCAACCTGCAAGAAGCCACAGTAGATGGATTCACCGTTACAGCAGGTATGGCTAACGGAACAAACCCTATGCAGGAAGAGTATACAAACGGTACTGTAGTTTATCGCAACCGCGGAGGCGGTGCTTTCATAAGGGATGTAGAACGTATTGTTTTCAAAAACATGGATTTTTACACCAATGATGCCACAGGGAAAGGGGCTAATATTTATGTGGATAACTCTTCTCTTGAACTCCGCAATTCAAAAGTACACGAATCCGAATCGGTAGTGGAAGGTGCGGGATTGTATGCTTACGAATCGGATGTAACGATGGTAAACAGCCTGTTCCATAATTTCTATTTGGATAAACTTGTATCAGATGGTTATGTGGTTGAGGTTACAAATGGAAGTGCTATTTATTTCCGTAATATATCAACACCTACTCGTGAGTTGAATATGGTAAATTCAACAGTAGCAGATTGTGACCCTAGAGGCGAGTCGATTGTTAAATCTGAATTTCCTCCGCTTTATATTGACACTCAGCAGGCAACAAGGGTAAATATATTAAACAGTATATTGGAAACTTACTTTGCCACTAATGTTCCTGAAAGTAACGATTACGAACTGGACATGAAAGTCAAACACACAGCTGTTACTGAAAATAACCGATTACCCGGGTTCTATGAATATGATAACGTTTATGTTGACGATTTTGGGAACAGAACCGAAGATTATCATTATCCTGACCTGAAAAACAAAGGAAGCAATGATTTATATACGTCCAATCAATTTGGTTCGCTGTCCGATGACTGGGATTTAGACTATTATCCTCGTTTGGCAGATCAAACGATCGATTTAGGGCCTTTTGAAGAACAAAGCCAAATCAAGCCGGATGAGAATGGCATTGTTTATGTCTGGGAAGGTCATAATGGTAAAGGAACCGGTTGGGATGACGCTTACCCTAACTTAGCCGACCCTTTATTGGCTGCGAAGACGAATAAACGTATCAAAGAAATTTGGGTTGCCGAAGGGAATTACTATCCGCTTCATACGGCTCTGGATGATAATACAAATACAGACGAACAATACAAATCTTTTGTTTTAGTAGAAGGAGTGAATCTGTATGGCGGTTTTGCAGGGGATGAAAGCAGTATAGAAGAACGTATATTGGGGCAGTATGAGTCTGTTTTGAATGGAAAATTGAATGACAATTCAAATAATAATTCTGTTTACCATATAGTGATTGCTTCGAATATAAAAGACACACGTACTATATTCGATGGGTTCACAATTACAGGATGCACTCATGGGGCAGCAATATACAACCCCGATATTTTTGTAAACGGACAAGAAGTTTTAACTTCCGGAGGTGAAGGGATCTATAGTACTAAAGCATGGCTTCAAATCAAT
>DAMCDT010000143.1:0-9128 GCA_032058265.1 Tannerellaceae bacterium | reverse complement strand
AGTAAACATGTTTCCCCATCGTCATTGCATCAGCAGAGATAATAGCATGTGTATGGTCGGCTGTTGCAACCATTACAGCATCGATATCCTTACCCATTTCGTCGTATAATTTACGATAATCCCAGTATTTCTTTGCGTGCGGGTATTTATCGAAAACAGGTTTCGCATATTTCCAATCCACATCACACATAGCTACCAGGTTCTCTGTTTCCAGTCCTCTTAATACACCTGCACCTCTACCACCGATACCAATGCCTGCGATATTCAATTTGTCTGTTGGCGCTGTATAGCCGTGAGCCTTACCTAATATTGTATTGGGAACAATCGTCAATGCTGCAGCCGCAGTTGCACCTCTTTGAAGAAATGATCTTCTATTAATCTTTGTCATAATGAAATCTATTAAATTACTTAGTTGATAAGAACTTCCTTAGAACATTTAAAGAAGTTCTTATCATTATATTACTTAAAATGCAGGATATCCCTGATTCTGTTTTAAACTTTGATTAGTCTGCCATGCATCCTGAGATATAGGATATAATTTCAAATGCTCACCAGTACTTCTTGGACAATTTGAAGCCGACCAGGCACCTTTATCAAATGTTCCAAAACGGATATCATCCTGACGTGACCAAGCTTCCCATGCCAATTCAAACTTCCGTTCTAAAGCAACCTTTTCAAGGTCTACAGTATCGTAATTTTTATCTGAATTACCGTATGCTCTTTCGCGTACCTGATTCACCAATCTTGTAGCTTCACTTGCACTTCCTCCTGAACGTAATAAAGCTTCCGCTTTTGTAAGATAAATATCTGCCAAACGGAAAATATGGAAATGATTACCCATGGCATCGGTCAAACCTTCAGCATAATCCCATTTTTGACAACGAGCGCCTGCTTCCTGCACAACAGCCCCCCAAGGTGTGCCGTCGTATTCGGTATCAGGGATAAAACCAAAGTCTACTGTATAATTCAGAGGATTATTCTGACCCGTCAAAAGAATGGCTCCGGTTTCAGCATGCCTTCTTTCCCCGATTCTGAACGTTCCCTCATAGCGTGGGTCTTTAGTATCGAATAACTTTACATAATCCGGTTGTGCACAAACACCATTCCATGCACTATAATATGCTTTCTCAGATTGATTATCTGCATAGTGGAGAGTACGGTTCATCATTTGATTCTGATCTTCTGTATCCATATTTGAAAAACATATAGACAATATAGCCTCACGTGATTTATCATTTTCTAAATTGAAATTGATTTTCCAATCTGGTTCCAACACATAATAACCCATTGCCATGATCTTGTCACACGCTTCGATACATTTCTCATAAGCATTACCTGACACATTAACTCCCCAAGCTTCGGCATTCAGATATAACTTTGCGAGCAAAGCTTGTGCGGAACCTTTAGTGAATTTACCGTATGTTTTTTCAGATGCATCCGGACAATTTTGAGAAATTTCAGAAACTTCCTGAATCAACCAATCGAAAATTTCCTGCCTGCTTGACATTTCAGGTATTTGTTTATTAACTGGATCATATTGAACTTCCAGTGGAAAGCTACCCCAATAATCCATCATTACATAAATCCAGAAGGCTCTTACACCACGCATAGATGCAACATAAGTTCTTTTTTCATCGTCCGAAAGTAATTCTGAATTTTCTAACATATATATGGTTGAGTTACATATACCAATGGAAGATGTTGCCCCAGTCCATGAACCTTTTATTTGCGATGTTTGCGCCGTCCATGTATGCATATATAATTCCCTGTACTGACCACCGTCATACCAGTCACCACCTGTACGTGTAGGAGTTACGGCCATCGATCCGCCACATTCGGATAGATACATGAAACGATCGGGCCAATATTTTTTTAATGTATTATATGTACTTCCAATCAATGCGTTAATTTCAACTGTTGTTCCGCCAAAGTCTTCTGCGGGAAGCTTGTCATATACTTTTTCATCCAGGTCGGTACAAGATGGCGTAGAAAAAAGCAAGCTTATTCCTGCCACAAAGGAAAATATTATTGATTTCTTTTTCATGATTTTTTTCATTTTAAAATTAGAATGTTAAATTAACCCCAAACGTAAAAGAACGTGATCTTGGGAAATAATTCCGAGCCTCGATACCAGGTGATAAACCGGCATCTTGATCTTCCCTGTTATCCCCGCGGAAAAGTTCTACTTCCGGATCTAAACCGGAATAACCAGTGATTACAAACAAATTCTGTGCTGCAACATAAATACGGGCTTTATCCAGCCAATCTATTTTCTTTGTATCAAATGTGTAACCAATAGACATATTGTCTAAACGTGCAAAGGAACCATCTTCTAAGTAGTATGAACAAACACGTGAATTCTCACGATACTTCAATAAATTATCATTTTTCATTGCATTTGCACCACTGATATAGGTATTATTACCATAAGCTGCAACAGGGTTATTTAAAACTTTATTTCCAATTGTACCGCGTATAAAGAAACTGGCATCCCAATTCTTCCAACTGAATGTGTTATTCCATCCAAAAGTTAGATCTGGTTGAGCGCTACCTACATAAGTACGGTCATCATCTGTTATTTGTCCGTCCGGTGCTGATCCGTCTTTACCTGGTTGGTCTTTGATAATAAATTTACCGTCAGCATCCAATCCTATACATTCTAGCATAAAGAATTGTCCTACAGGACGACCTTCTTCAATAACATGCGATGTAACTCCTGATGCTCCACGGATCCATGGATCACCGGTATAGATACGGTCGGTAGTGTATAAATCATTCGATAAACGGGTAATTTCATTTTTGTTGTGAGACAAGTTGATTGAAGTGTTCCAGTTAAAATCTTTAGTTCTTACTACATCAATATTTAATAATAATTCAATACCTGTATTCTTCATATCACCTACATTCGCCTGCATACGGTCCCATACATAAGTTGGTGTTGGAACTTTATAAGTATATAGCATGTCTGATGTCTTTTTGGTATACCATTCAATTGTACCACCAACTCGTCCGTTAAAAAGCGAAAAGTCCAATCCAATATTTAACATAGATGTAGATTCCCACTTTAAATCAGGGTTGGCGTTCTGAGATACCCTGAATGCTGTATAAGTACTTCCCTGATCGTAATAAATACCTTTTGCTTCATAAAGCTCCAGAGACTTATATGGCTGTAAACCATCCTGGTTACCTGTTATACCATACCCTGCACGCAGCTTAAGGTCATTTACCCATGATACATCCTGCATGAAAGCTTCCTGAGAAATCCCCCAAGCGGCAGATGCCGAGGGGAAAGTACCCCATTTATTATTCGCACCGAATTTAGATGAACCATCACGGCGTACAGTTGCGGTAATCATATAACGTTCATCATAAGAATAATGTGCACGGCCAAAGAATGAAATCAATTTATATTCATTCTTGGAAGATGTTATATTTCCTGGTTTAAGTTCATTCCCGGTTTGCAAATTGTAAGCACCCATTGATCCCACTGCGAAATCTCTTACGTCTGCATATTGTCGTTGAGATTGATTAATCTCCCATGAATAACCTGCAACTGCATCCACTTTATGTTTTCCTTCGTTTCCAAAGGCACGCTCATAATTGGCCGTCCATTCCATTAATTCTCTGTCACCGGTAGTAGCTTCTTTAATTGCACGGCCATTATATCCCCTGCCTCGTGAATTATCGGGATTTTCCCATTCGCTTCTATCCATACTAAAGCGACTTTTATATAAATGCACTTTTGCATTTAATCCTTGAATTATTTCAAACTGCACATCGCCAGCTCCATAGAAATAATTCATTTTACGGTACCGGTAGTTTTCATCCTGATTTTGAACCGGATTTCCCTGATCATAATTTCCTATCATTCCGGTAAAATAACTTCCATCGTCATTAAATACAGGATATACAGGAGGATTATTGTATGCTAAAATATAATCATCCCGGAAAGGTAAGCGCATGTCGTTCATCGTTGCCGAACCTGTTAAACCGATACGTAAACGATCATTAATAGCGCGTTGTTGGAATTGAAAACGGAAATTATGGCGTTTCATAAAGTTATCGCGTGCAATACCATTCCTATCTAAATAGGTATAAGAAGCACGATAATTATTTTTAGAGCCTCCCCCGGACATTGAAATGGAATGATTTTGAGAGAATCCTGTACGTAACATTTCATCAAACCAATCTGTATCGGCATTATAACCATCAAAATTGCTTAAATCATTGTTTAACTCCTTATTTGCAGCACGCCATTCTGCTGCGTTCATCATATCTGGTTTGTTCGCAACAAAATCTGCTGAAACATAACCATTATAATTAATCTGGGTTTTAGATCCTGATCCTCTTTTAGTAGTTATCAAAATTACCCCTCCGGCAGCACGTGATCCGTAAATCGCAGCAGATGAAGCATCTTTCAAAACAGAAATTGATTCAATATCGGCTGGAGCAACTGTAGACATATCTCCACCGGGTATACCGTCAATTACGATCATTGGGCCTTGATCATTTTGTAAAGTAGAAGTACCACGTAAACGTATTTCGCTTCCACGGGTCACATCGCCAGAACCGGAAGTGATCATTAAGCCGGCTACTTTACCTTGAAGTAGGTCAGCAGCGTCGCGTGTTACCCCTTTATTAAAGTTTTCTTCTGAGACATTAGCGACAGACCCTGTAATTTCCCGGCGTGTTTGTGTTCCATAACCAATAGCTACAACTTCTCCTAAGTTTACAACTGAAGGGTCTAATGTTATATCTATTGTACTCCGTCCATTAACCGTTTCCTCTTTCGTGTTATAACCGATAAATGAAAATTGCAGAACAGAACGTTGTGCATTACTTACAGTAATTGTATAATTACCGTCCAAATCCGTAATTGTACCATTAGTAGTACCCTTTTCAATAATATTGGCTCCGATAATACCTTCACCAAACTCATCCAGGATTTTACCTTTTACAGTGCCTGATTGAGCAAACACTGTCAGACTGATACCAATCATAAAAGAAAGAATACCTAATCTTCGAAAAGAGAACGCCGAATAAACAGCTTCTTTTACATGTTTCATAAATGATAATAAATTTAAAGTTTAACAAACATTATTACATCAGCAAATATAGAGGAGAAGTGTTTGAAGTATTAAAAAAAGTTTAGTAAAGTATAATCTTAGTAATGATTTAGTAAATCATAAAAACATATATCTATTTGATGAACTGGATATTATATTGTATAGGTAATTGTTTTTTGGTAGATATCTTTTATTATTATTTATACATAAAATAACAAAATTGGCTGAAATTTTCACTAAATTATTTCACAATATTGTTTTAGAGCCTGTTTAAATTTCATTCCATACGCCCCTATATGCTTTTCCAACCCTATCTATTACCTTCCACTCAATGCCTTAACGTACTGTTTATGAGAGACAACGTGTGTAAGATGATCTTCCACTCCAAAGAATGTCCTTCCACGCCGAATGCATTATAATTTAAGAAATCATGTAAATCATTTAGGAAAATGATAGGCATAACTTTTTATTGTTATGATTGTCGTTTGAGAATCTAATTACTTTTGTTTTCAAAGCCCTAAGCTTTTGTTGGCAAAGCCCTTATATGTGCAAAAAATAATGGGACGTTAGCTGGTTGAATTTGGAAGTTTCCCAATTAAATCAGGACGTATGGAGTGATAGATAGTCCTGTTGGGCGGAAGATTATCTTCTACGGCCAAAACCTTTTCCAGTCAGGTTTTGAGAGGCGTCGTGGAAGGTGATAGATGTATTGTGAAACATGACAGAGGAGAGTGTTTCAACAACTTCACCTCTTTCTTTTTTGTTTGATCACTTCAAAGAAATATCTATTGAGTTTTAAACGGGCTCTAAATCATTTGGTGAATACTCAATGATTAAGGTATGTTAAAAATAATTTTTACGTGCGTGAAAATTGAATGATAGTCTCTTCAAATGACAATTTGATATTTATTTCGAGATTAATTAATCTGTTCAAAATACAGTTATCAAAATAATTTAAAGCATATATTATTGTCATATTTAAACAATAATTTAGTTACATTTGTAGTAAATTTCGCTTTATGAGATCGTTTATAAACTTTATTATAATAGTTATTGTCCTTATTTCTAATATTTCAGACGCTAACTCCAAAATTAATTCTTTATTAAAAGAGCTTGATAAAGTTCTTGAAAACGGACATCTTTATACTGAACAAAAGGAGCACCGGTTAAACCGGCTGAAAATTCAGTTGGAACAAGAATTATCTCCGGAAAAACAATATGATATAACTTATAGGATTATTGATGAATATAAGAGTTATATGAGCGACTCTGCACTTGTATATATACATAATAATATAAGGCTAGCCGAAGAATGCAACAATATAGAATGGTTAATACGTGTAGGGCTTCAGTATTCGTTTGTGCTTTCGTCCTCGGGATTATTTATCGAATCAGAGATCGTTTTAAAAAATATCAATAGGCAGGATATTCCGCAAGAATTGCTGGTAGAATATTTTAAATGTATGGAATTACTTTATACCAACATAAATACCTATCAGGATGATAAACAAATCTTAAATAACTATCGTCAATTTATGGACGATAGCCGGGATTCCATATTATTTTATCTTCCTGAAAAATCTACGGAACGGTTATTCTATGAATATCTTCAGGCTAATACCAGAGGAGATTATAATGAAGCTAAAGAATACATATCAACTTATATACAAACTCTTCATCCCGGCACACATGAACATGCAATGAAAAATTATAATATGGCTGAGTTATATCGATCGCTGGGAGAAACAGAATTGCATGTCGAACACCTTATATTGGCTGTAATATCGGATGTTAAAGATGCGGTGAAAGAAAACAGGGCATTATTGGAACTGGCAATGTGGTTGTACGATAATAATGATATCGAACGTGCATTTAACTATATCCAATATGCTTTGAATGATGCCAATTTTTATAATGCTCGTTTCCGTTACTTTGAAATATCCAAAGTACTTCCAATCATTACAAATGCTTATCAAAATCAGAATAAAAGGCAAAGTAATTTACTCCAGATATTATTATCAGTCACCAGCTTCCTTTTCGTTATTGTTTTAAGTATGATGTTATACCTTCAAAAACAAATGAATGCATTAAAAAAAGCCCGACAAGGTCTAAATGAAACCAATGAGAATCTGGAAAAAATGAATTACAAACTCAACCATTTAAATCAGGAATTAACCGAAACAAACCTGATCAAGGAAGAATATATAGGTTATTTTCTTGATCTTTGCTCAGAATACGTCAACAAATTGGAAGACTTCCGGAAAATAGTTAATAACAAATTAGCGGCTAAACGTTTTGATGAATTATTGAGAAGCACTTCTTCATCTTCGGGAAAAACAACTGAAATTAAAGAGTTGTATACTAATTTTGATAAAGCTTTCCTTAATATATACCCGGGATTTGTTTCTTCGTTCAATAAATTATTAAAAGAAGAGGAACGCTTCGAAATCAAAAAGGATGAGCTGAATACAGAGCTCCGTATCTTCGCCCTTATCCGTTTAGGGATCACCGATTCTAACAAAATAGCCTCTTTTCTCCGTTGTTCTGTACAAACCGTATATAATTACCGGAGTAAAATAAAAAGGAGCAGTATCGCGGAAACTGATGATATTGAAGATCAAATAAGGAAAATAGGTACACTTAACATCTAAAAAAATAAAATAAGCCTTCTTTTTCTTTTTTCACTTAAAGAAAAAGCTATATATTTGCATGCCAAAAAATTAGTAGGTTTAAATCATTAATTAATTATAGACATGACTAAAGCAGACATTGTTCGTGAAATCTCAAAAAATACCGGTATAGACAAGCAAACGGTATTAACAAGTGTGGAATCATTTATGGAACTTGTTAAAGATTCATTAGCCCAAGGTGAAAACGTATATTTAAGAGGTTTTGGAAGTTTCGTTGTTAAAAGAAGAGCTCAAAAAACAGCTCGTAATATTTCTAAGAACACAACAATCATTATACCAGAACACAATATCCCGTCATTTAAGCCTGCTAAGACTTTCCACGAAAAAGTAAAATAAAACAAGTATATAACATTAAATTAAAGAAAAGATGCCTAGCGGAAAAAAAAGGAAAAGACATAAGATGTCTACGCATAAGCGCAAAAAAAGATTAAAGAAGAATAGACATAAGAAGAAATAAGTCTATCGTCTCACAAGAAATCTGAAGAACAAACTTAATCTGTGACCTTTTAAGTTTGTTCTTTGCGTATTTAATAAGGTCTAATTTAAACCCTTTTTTATTACTGTGATAAGTGAACTAGTAGTAGATGTACAACCCAAAGAGGTAGCTATTGCCATACTGGAAGATAAAAACCTTGTAGAACTTCAGAAAGAAGCCCGCAATGTTTCGTTTGCAGTAGGTGATATTTATCTTGGCAAAGTTAAAAAATTAATGCCCGGGTTAAATGCTGCTTTTATAGATGTAGGTTATAAAAAGGATGCATTTCTTCACTACCAGGACTTAGGTCCTAATTTTAATACTCAACAAAAATTCCTAAAACAAGCTCTTAGCGATAAAAAGAAGGTTCCAAGCCTTTCTAAAACACAAATACTTCCGGAAATAGATAAAGATGGAAGTATTAGCGATGTGCTTAAAGTAGGACAAGAAGTATTGGTTCAAATTGCCAAAGAACCCATCTCAACAAAAGGACCGCGATTAACTTCCGAACTGTCTTTTGCAGGAAGGTATATCGTATTAATTCCTTTTGCAGATAAAGTTTCCGTTTCCACAAAAATTAAATCGGGCGAAGAACGTGCCCGTTTACGCCAATTAATTCAAAGTATCAAACCGAAGAATTTTAGTGTAATTGTACGAACCTCAGCAGAAAGTAAACGTGTTGCCGAACTTGATCATGAGTTAAAGACATTGGTGAAGCGTTGGGAAGATAACATCGTTAAAGTGCTAAAAGCTAAAGTGCCATCAGTCATTTATGAAGAGACAGCACGAACAGTAGCTCTTTTGCGGGACATTTTTAATCCTTCGTTTCAAAATATTCATGTAAACGATAAAGATGTTTACAATAATGTACGTGATTACGTTAGTTTAATCGCTCCC
>DAMCDT010000142.1:0-9160 GCA_032058265.1 Tannerellaceae bacterium | reverse complement strand
ATATCAGCAACCGGCGTGAATATCCCGCCCTGTTGGTTAATGAATCCTATGAAAAAACGATGGAAGTAACCAATTACCTGCTACTAAATAAAGAGATTTCTCTCGATGTAGACTATAAATATTATAACTATCCTAAAAGAAGGCCTCCGTTGCTGAATCAACTCTTTGGCAACAGTAAAGTGATATGGCGCGACGATGCTAACGGAAAGATCGGATTTGCCGACGAGCAGTTTTCGATCGTGCTGAATAAAGATGATATAAAACGCCTGACTATCGACAATCTTAAACCCGCAAAAGGAAGTGGAGGCTGCACCCTTGTTGCGGAACTAAGTAAAGAGGGTATAACGCAATATAACATTATGAACACTTTCAGAGGAGAATACCGAAGCATCAACGAATATATGGATGGGATAAAATCAGTTACCGGGAAGGAGATTATTTTGTCTACTGAGTACAGCGATTGTTAAGGATGCTTGAAGACTTAATCCGGTTTAATTGATCTGACTTATTTTAATGATAGGAAGTTTTTCCGTATCATTTTTTATCAAATGGGCGTTTTCTGCTAACACAAAATTTTAACCAAAGGGGGCATTTGGCTCACATAAATGACGATTCCGGAAAAACAATGCATACTTTTTTGCATTTCATAGTGATGAAATGCGAAAAACGTAACGAACATTTTACTCAAACATAACGATGTTTTAATAAAAAGGTCGTTATGTTTTGACTTAAAGCCCCATTGTTTTGTCTGATGAACTAGGAAATTATGATGGAAAAGGCCGGATAAATCCCTTTTTAACTACTCGTTGCTTATAAATAAATATCGTTTTGAAACTATCTTTTTGAAATATTCTACAACGATATATTAACACTTTATTTAATATTGTGGCGATGAATTTAATTCCCATTTTACTTATGTAAATAAAACAGACATTTCTCTTTCTTTTTGTATTACCTCAACTATTAAATTAAGCCGTTATTTAGAAACAGCTTCCAGGTAAGGTACGTATAGCCCATTCTGAGAGGGGATATTTTGACAAAGTGACAAAAGTATCAAAATGTCAAATAGGAGCAATTACTTCCTTATTACAATCGGATTTTATTGAACCTGAAAAGGGATATTTACAGTGGCAACAAAGCCTGTGTTATCTAATACGTACACATACAGCCGGTAATTACCAGGTTTATCCATTTTGAAAGTGAAATTTTCCTGTTCTGTAACTTTCACCTCTCCCACTCTATCCGGCCTTGGTTCGTACGATCCGCCAAATCCTAATACGGTGGCTTCTTCCAGTATCTCCCAAACATACGTCAGCTTATCTTTTTCTTTATCAATAGCGGTAACTTTCGCATCAAGTGATTGATTAGGCGTAACCGTAATACTTTCTTCTGCTTTCTTTCCATTGATGGTAAAGTCGTGGACGACCGGAGCAGTTTGCGCAGGTTCCTTCCCATTCCAAACCCTGATCATTGCCTCTACCATAGGTGTTTTCTCACCTTTTAACGGGAGGCCTTCTACATTTCGTTCCACAAACATACTAAACCAGGTAGGAGTCCGCTCTTCTTTTTGCCCCCATAGAAAGACAAATGAACCCAAGCATCTGTCAGAAGCCTGAATATGTTGGGTGTAACGTTCTTCATATACGATCCGTTTCTCTTCACTCGTTTGCTCCAGAGGTGCGCCCCATGTAGTTGAATTACGTTCCCAAAAGCCCGTTGGCCCCCATTCTGTGATCATATAGGCACCTTTATACTGAGAGTTCTTTACAATGGATGCTACCTCTCCTATCGAGCCATAGCTGTTTATTCCTATCATGTCTAATGAAGGGCAACAGGCAGCAATATAATCAAGTGCCTCCGCATTATGGGCAATTACCGTACCGACGAGGTGTTTTTTATCGATGGACTTAATGATTTGAGCTAATTCTTCTACAAATTTCCAGGATGTTTCATTGTTCGCATTTGCAAGATCTATTTCATTTCCTAAGCACCAGATAAAGATATTCGGATCGTCTTTAAACACATTGGCCAATTCCCTTACCTCATTCCTTAATTTCGATTTATAATTTTCATCATGGTAAGCGGATGAATCTTTGGTTAAGCCAATCCCTTGCATGATATACATATTATGCAAACGGGCTTTTTGGAGGTCTCTTTTGATGGATTCTATACTACCTCCCCATGTACGGAATGCGTTAGCTCCTGATTCGGCTGCTATATCAAGCCTGAAGGTTCCTCCTACACCTTTAATATAAGTTGGCCGACCTTCCAGATACAATTCAAAACGACCGTCTGACGTTTTCTTTATTTCTGCGAATGGAGCTGTGTTTTCATTGGAAAACGAATATGGGAATGCTTCTTTTGTTGTTCCTCTTTGCGTGTTAGGAGTGTCCGACATTTCGTATTCCATAACTATACCCTTCATGAGGTCTGCATGGGTAAGATAATTCTTTTGATAGGGTTTTCCGTTTACTTTTAAAGAATTTACATACCGCTTTTCAGGATCATTTGTCGGCGCTTTTATTACTACCTTGTTACCATTTTCCAGATGAAGCTTTACTTTCTTAAACAATGGCGAACCAAGTATATATTGATCCGTTCCGGGACATACCGTATACATTCCCAGAGCTGAAAAAACATACCAGGCAGATGTCTGTCCATTATCCTCATCTCCGCAATATCCGTCTGGGGCGGCTGAGTACAATTTATCCATTACTTCCCTTGCCCAGTATTGAGCTTTCCAGGGTTCGCCCGAATAGTTGTAAAGGTAAATAGCGTGCTGGATAGGCTGATTACCGTGGGCGTATTGTCCCATTCCCATAATCTGCATTTCACGGATTTCATGAATAATATTCCGTCTTCCCCCAATGTCATAATGAGGAGGCATCGCAAACATCGAGTCAAGCATACTATTAAATGCTTTATATCCTCCCATCAGATCGATCAATCCTTGCGGATCATGGAAAGCGGTGAAAGCATAATGCCAGGCATTCCCTTCCGTATAATTATATTCCCAGTTAACCGGATTGAATGGTTCGGAGAACTCACCTGCCGAAGTACGTGCCCTCATCATCCTGGTTTCCGAGTCAAACAGTTTACGATAGTTCATAGCACGTTTGGCAAATACGTTTATTTCTTCTTCCGGACGATTAAGCGCCTTACCTAACTGATAAATGCCCCAATCGGCATTTGCGTATTCGAGTGTACGCGCCACGTTGCCGCCAATGCGTACATCATTAGGAATATATCCTGACTTATTATAATGATCATGTCCAAAACGGCCTGTCGAACGTACTTTCGGATGAACATGTTCCGTGCCATATAGTAGGCCTTCGTACAAAGTTTCAATATCGTATCCCCTTAATCCTTTCAAATAAGCATCGGCAATTACCAACGCAGAGTTATTACCGACCATACTGCTTCGATGCCCCGGACTTGCCCATTCTGGAAGAAATCCGCTTTCTTTGTAGGCATTTACCAAACCTTCCTGCATCTTCACATTCATGGATGGATACATCAGATTGAGGAAAGGAAACAAACAACGGAATGTATCCCAAAAACCGGTATCCGTAAATATATATCCCGGTAAGACTTCTCCGTTATACGGACTGTAATGCATGATATTGCCATTGGCATCAATCTCATAAAACATGCGTGGGAACAGAAGGGATCTATATAGGCATGAATAGAAAGTTCGAAGGTTATCGATGTTGTCGTCTTCTACTTCAATCCGGCCTAATACTTGGTTCCACCGGTCTTTTCCTTTACCCATGATCTGATCGAAAGAACTACAATCCAGTTCTTTCATATTGATTTCCGCCTGATCCCAACTGATAAAAGAAGATGCCACACGTGCATGAACCTTTTATCCTTTCGATGTTTTAAACTGAACGATACCACCAGCATGATGATCTTCTATTTCCCGTCCGCCTACCTTTATGATCGAATCATTGGAAACCGTATATACTTGTTCAAAAGCTTTGTCAAACTCAATAACGAAATAGTTTTTGAAGTTTTCAGGAACGCCTCCGCTATTCCTTGTGGTATATCCAATCACTTTTTTTTCTTCCGGTAGTATCTTTATGTAGGAGCCTTTATCATAAGCATCTATAACTATAGAGGAAGTATCGCTATCCGGGAAAGTAAAACGGAAAATAACAGCACGTTCTGTGGGAGTGATCTCCGTTGTTACGTCATGGTCTGCTAAAAATACTTTGTAATAATGCGGTTTGGCTGTTTCAGTTTTATGCGAAAACCAGCTGGCTCTGTCGTCTTCACTAAAAACAATCTTACCTGTAACCGGCATAATAGCAAACTGGCCATAATCATTATTCCAGGGACTTGGCTGGTGGGTTTGCTTGAAACCTTTTATTTTGTCTGCGTCATAAGTATAGATCCATCCGTTACCCATTGTCCCGGTCTGCGGAGTCCAGAAGTTCATTCCCCACGGAAGAGCAATGGCCGGATAGGTATTTCCTGTGGAAAGACTATGCTTGGACATCGTACCCACTAAAGTACTAACGTGATCTACCGGAGTAACTTTCCGTTGAGAATTCACTTGTATTGATAAGAAAACCGAAAGAATAATAAGGAGAGATTGGATGATTGTCTTCATAATATAACTATTTACATTGGATAACGCAAATATATAAACATTACATTTGCAAAAAAAATCTATGTTACAACTTGATTCACTTTGTAAAGAAGTTCAAAAGATAGCCATACGCGCCGGACACTTCCTGAAAGAAGAAAGAAATAAGTTCGACCTGACGCGGGTTGAAGAAAAAAGTTCACATAACTATGTTAGTTACGTAGATAAGGAATGTGAATTGTCAATCGTAAAAGATTTATCAGCACTTTTACCCGAAGCCGGATTCATAACCGAAGAGGGAACCGCAACGAACAATGAACAAGCGTATTGTTGGGTAATTGACCCTTTGGACGGAACAAGTAATTATATACAAAATATGGCTCCTTACTGTGTTAGCATCGCCCTACAATATAAAAAAGAAATGCTGTTAGGAGTGGTTTACGAGGTATGCAGGAACGAATGTTTTTATGCCATAAAAGGACAGGGGGCTTTCCTAAATGGTGATCTGATTAGCGTATCTTCAGTTAATTCCCTAAACAAAGCATTTATTGCTTTGGGCTTTCCTTATTCGTTTGATGATTATAAACCAATCGCCAGTCACTTGGTCGGAGAATTATATGGTTATGCAAAAGGTTTACGTTTATTAGGTTCGGCAGCAGTCGAACTATGCTATGTTGCCTGCGGACGTTTTGATGGAAGATTGGAAGCTTACCTTGGCCCGTGGGATGTAGCTGCAGGAGGACTTATCCTAATGGAAGCAGGTGGAGCTATTACCGATTTCAAATGCGGGAACACATGGACTAACGGACAGCAGGTAATTGCGAGTAACAGTCTAATACATGATGAACTCTTGTCACTATTATCTAAATGTAATTAAATAACAAAATATTAATATAATTTCCCCAGTATTTTATATATTTGTGAAAACTATTGTTTCACAATGCCATATAATATAATTCAAACGGATAGTCTCATTTATGAAGTAACCGAAATTCATGAGCATGAGAATGATCTATGTGGTAAGATATGTGATAACTTGAACTGTTTTTACCGTAAATGTATTGATCCCCTCAACAATGATAATATAAGGAACACACGAATCCAATTAATCATATCTAATATTACACCTAATCCTCTTCAGATAACAAGCTCCAACTTTACATTAGTTGATAGCAATGACTTTTCCCATAAGGGTATGGAGTTTTGTTTTAAATATGCCGCCTTATCTTATTCGTATAGCGGTACTACAGAAATATCACCATATACAAGGGTTCGCTATGAAGTCATCTTCAGAACATTAGATGCAAATAGTTTCTCAACAAAGTTATTAATAAACAATAATGATAACTACTACACGATTTTCCTTAAAGATGTAGTTGTTGCAGGAAGATCAGAAAGATTAAACTCCAAGATCATTGAAGAATTAAGCAAGAAAATCTCCAGCCTGACAGAAGAAAATATAAAACTCAAAAAAGCTCTGGGATTCAAGGATAAAGTAGCGCCCACAGATGAAACTACAAATGAAAGCAAAATAACCAAAGATGATAAACAAATCGTACTTTGTCCTAATTGTGGGAAAATATTTAAATCAACGAGATAAAACATTCAACAAAAAAAGCAGCTAACTCCTTAGAATTAACTGCTTCAGCTTCCAGTGATCAGGCTGGGATTCGAACCCAGGACCCACAGCTTAGAAGGCTGTTGCTCTATCCAACTGAGCTACCCGACCGGCCTTAAATTTCGGTGCAAAGGTAGCTTTTTTATTTATATATGCAAATGGGACGTGCGGAAAGTTTTTATTTAGATACTGTCAAAGAGTCTTGTCGTGACAGTAGGAAAAAAGAATTGGTTTACTAATTACGGTTTTTTAGAAACTTTATCCTTTAATATTTGTTTAGTTAATAATGTATTTTTACATTTGAGAATGTTATAACCTAATCATTAAAGCCCTATAATAACAATGAGACCTTTTATAACCCATGTGTCCATCTTACTTTTGACAATTGTCAGTTTCTCTTGCTCTGACGATAAAGATGACAATGAAGAACTTCCAAAAACTGGAGTAAACATTCAGTTTACTTACACTAAGAATTATCAAGGCGTCGACAAATTCAGTGAAGAGATTAATCAACTGAATATTTATGTCTTTAATTCGGAAGGATGTTTCATAGAAGAGTACCGCGTTAATTCTACTGATTTGCAACAGTCTGATAATTCGTTAGACATAAACCTCGATCCCGGTACGTATGATTTTATCGTATGGGGAAACCTTACAGATTCGTATGCCCTTTGCAGCATGGAAAAGGGAAGGACAAATTTTGAAGATTGCCACCTTTCCGTCAAATGCAACGGAAATACGGTGAATTCCCACCCTAATTCTCTATTCTACGGATCATCGTACAAGGTAGAGGTCGCTCCCTCTGTTACGGATAAGCAAAATGTCTCTATTGATCTTTCAAAGAATACAACTGCCATTTCACTTACAGTCACCGGAATATCTGTTGAAGATACTGAAGAACTTCCCTATGACTGTAAAATATCTTCTACTAATGGACGCTATGGATTTGATAATTCGATTATAAAAACGGATGAAATAGAATATATACCTGATATGTATATAAATGATTCCGAAGAACTAGTTGCTGATTTTGTAATTATGCGCGTATCGAATAAAGATTCGGATAATACAAAACTTATCATTTCTCAAAATGAAGAGGGTCAGGAAAAAGAAATCTTGCGTGAATCTTTAGCTGAGATTTTGTTAATGGCATCTGCTTCAGGGTATTTTGAAACAATTGATCAATTTGATATACAAGTAGAAATGGGAGTTAAATAATACTGCTTTTATCCAAATAGCTTTTATCATTCGCATAGACATAAAGAACTGATCCGCCTTTGATAGTATCAATAATGGACTTGCTTACTTTCTGAGGTAATGCCGGGCATCCCTGGCTCCTTCCCAGTCTTTTATTATAAGCAATTACAGAAGGATTGGAATAAGGCGCTCCATGAATTACGATGGCCCGTTCTTTTGCCTTATCGTTAATGCCTTTTTCCAAACCATCCAGTATAAGGGAATATCCGTTTTTACCTTGATAGGTATTTTCAGTGACATAAAAACCCAGAGAACTTTGATATGATCCTACTCTATTTGAAAAAGAAGTAGCATAGTTTTCGCCACTATTCCGTCCGTGGGAAACGTGGCTTTTGTATAAAAGCTCTCTTTTCTTCATATCTAATACATACAAACGTTCTTCCGTTGACGGTTTAGTGAAGTCTATTAAAGTAATAATGTCTTTTTTTCGTCCCGGTATCTTATTATATCCTGTATAAGCTTGCTCAAAAGCTTTGTAATCTACCCATTTATTTAATTGCATATCCAGATACAACTGGTAACAGTCGGGCAAATAAGGTGTCGTAAGAGCTGTGCTTGTCATGTATGATAAATTAACCGGGGCTAATAGTAGTATCAAACAAACAATTATTTTTTGCATATAAGTGTCATATTTAATAACAAATATAACACATTCTAGCCTTTTCCTCGATACCCGTTGGATGATTTAACATAATCTATTAATAAATAACGTACATCAAATCAACCATTCAAGTACATCACTAAAAAAATGACCTACATGAAAAATCGTATTTTATGCTGCTATTCTATAACAAAGACGATACTTTCTTCCGAAGGTGCCCAGTCGTAAACAAATTTAGCGTGCGAGGTAGCATTCCTTACACACATGTGGGAACGCGGAGTCGTACCTAATGTCCGGCTATATTCAATCATTTTTGTATTGGGAGCATTTACAGGCACTCCGTGGATGTATGCCCCATTAGTGAAGCGGCTGGCATAAGGGGCAAAACCCCCTGTTTCCTGCGAACCATCTTTCAAGTAAATCATTTTAGGTTTCTTCTCTTGTACAACAAAGATACCTAGTGGTGTTTCGTGCCCGTAAGGAGGATTATGCAATCCGGTAGTGGCAGGATTCATGCTTCTTACCAACCATGCCGAATCCGACTTCTCAAACGTAGAGATATTCTGATTGGTACGGTCTACAACGATCGCTTTACGGAAAACAACCGTGTCCTCAATTGATTTGACATACTTTTTGGGTACCAACCAATCACCTTTGTGAAATACGGTGGATACTTTTACAAAGTTACCTGCATCTTCAATGTATTTTATAAGTGACCCATCCCTTCCATAACGTTCTGCTGTCAGCGTATCATGTGGTAAGTAAAGCGGAACCGATTGATAACGTTCAATACCCAATGAGTCTGAAACCCTTTTATATACATTCCTTTTGAAATTCCTGACAAGAGGAGCTTCACCATTGAGGTTTTTGTAATTGTGGAAGACAACCCATGAAGAATGCTTCGTTTGAACAGAGTCGAGGAAGAATAAACAATCGCGTATCTTGTCCCATTGTACCATACGGGTTGTATCTTTATAGGGGTATACATCATCTAAGGTATATTGATCATACAGAAGATTTTTTTTTAAAACAACCATATCTGGCGTTAAAACAGGCTCTTTTTCTTCTTCAACGGAGATACTGTCAACGGCTG
>DAMCDT010000141.1:0-9201 GCA_032058265.1 Tannerellaceae bacterium | reverse complement strand
CGGTGCGAATTTGGATGATCTGGTAAAGTCGATCACCCAAGTGGGATATATCTATTCGCCGCAGCCTGAAAATCCGCCTCCGCATATGATGTTTATGAAAGGATACACACCCGAGGGCTATCAGGGGCAGGCCTTTCATGTCCATGTAAGATATGCCGGGGGCTGGGATGAAATACATTTCCGCGATTATTTGCTGGCCCATCCCGAAGCGGTTAAGGCATACGGCGACCTAAAACTACAACTCAAAGGAACTTTTAAGCACGACCGCGACGGATACACCCATGCCAAAACGGACTTTATCAGTAACATTGTAAAATTATCAAAGATGAATTCTACCCACTTCATAAAGAGTACCTCTGATAAATGGTACGATATATTTTATAAAATCTATTCTGTTTCGTTTCCAATCTTTGAGCAGAGAAATAAAGAGCAACAGGAGTACGCTTTCAGACAAGATAACTATTTTCTGGAATGTACTGTCGAGTGTGACAGATTCCTCTCCTTTATCGCTTATTGGGAGTTCGACGAATATATCTATATAGAACATCTGGCGGTGAATCCCGATTATAGGGGAGAGAATATCGGAAGCCGTGTTTTAAAAGACTTTATCGACAATAAACAGAAAACGATCCTGCTTGAAATCGACCCTTTGACAACAGATATTGCTAATAAACGGTTCCGTTTTTATGAAAGGCTGGGATTTATTGCCAATCCGTATCCACATTTCCATCCGCCTTATGACAAGCAATATCCTGCTCATGAACTGATAGTTTTAAGCCACGGAAAGCTGATCGACGAACAACAATACAAGATATTCTACAAAGATCTTTCGGAAATAGTCATGACTGATAAGTATAAGTAAGGATCAAGTCAATTAATTCCCCGTTTCCTCTATACCAATTCCGGGAATAAGCGGATCGTCAATATTCTCACTCTCTTCCAGTGCTATCGAGCTGTAATTGGAATTATCATCCATACGATACGACTCGTCTATAAAATGTGCGTGAAGATCATTATCTTTGTTTATATTCTCATTGTTTATACTCATAATTGTTTTACTTTTTATTTCTTTAATAACAAGACATGAGATAAGATGGTTTTCTGTAATTTTACGGATATTTGCAATGAAACAATATATTAGCAATTAAATATGAAAGTGTTACTAGTCAATGGAAGTCCACATCCAGAAGGATGTACTTTCACAGCCCTTAGCGAGGTAGCCTCTGCTTTAGAGAAAAACGGTGTTGAAACCGAAATATTTCAACTTGGTACTAAACCCATTTCAGGATGCCGTGGTTGCGGCAAATGCAATGAACTGGGAAAATGTATCTTTGACGATGTAGTCAACGAATTTGTAGCAAAAGTAGATGATGCCGACGGATTTGTGTTTGGTTCTCCTGTGCATTATGCGGCGGCATCGGGAGCGATCACTTCTTTCTTAGATAGGGTATTTTATTCGGGAGGAGAGAAGTTCGCCTACAAGCCTGGCGCCGTACTAGTTAGTTGCCGCCGCGCAGGATCGACCGCCGCACTCGACCAACTGACAAAGTATTTGACCATCAGCAATATGTTCGTCGTATCTTCTCAATACTGGAATATGGTACACGGATTCACTCCCGACGATGTGCATAAAGATCTGGAAGGACTTCATACCATGCGTACCTTGGGATACAATATGGCATGGATACTCCGTTGCATAGAAGCAGGAAAAAAAGCTGGTTTCACCCAACCCGAAACGGAAGAAAAGGTTTGGACTAACTTTATTCGGTAGTTTCTTATTTAAATAATACCTATATTTGGAAATCAACCGCCACTTGTTTAATACGGGAACAAGCATAAAAACAGGGTATTGCGGGGCTATGTTCCCAGGGGTTCGATTCCTCCTAGGCTTTGGATAAAGCTACCATGGTATGGTTAGACAGGCTTAAAATCTGTTTGAAACAAGAAAAGATGAAAAACAGAATGAAGAATTCGGACAAAATATAAGTCTGCAAATTTGGGGATACCGATACGATCTCTCGTTGTGTCTTAACCGAATTTCCCTTCTATTTTGTGTTTTTCATCTTTTTGAACTGTAAATAATGCAAAAAAGATATAATGAAACTATTTAAGAAAAAGTACCATGTGAAACCTAATATGGTTGGTTTCCTATACAGGGGGAATGTCCTGGAAAAGAAGCTTGATCCTGGTTTCTTTAAAGTAAGTGACTGGAATAATACCACAGAGTTATTCTTACTTCCCCAAACCAAAAAACTTGTGACGGTAACTAATCAGGAAGTACTTACCAAAGATAATATCGCCCTGCGTTTCTCCTTTAATTATATTTACAAGATTGTAGACGGAGAGAAATTCTTGAGTAACTTTACATTGGATAAGAACATCTATTACATTATCGAAGAAGCTGAAAGGATGCTTTCCAATATCCTCCAACAGTTTGTCCGCAACCTGATCGTCGGTATGGAGAGCGAGACACTGAATGAAAAACGAAACGAAATAACCGACTTCAAAACTGAGGAAATGCAGCAGCAAGTTCATGAATTCGGTATTACAATAGAGCAAGCCCTTATAAGAGATATCACCTTCCCCAAATCCATTCAGGACTTGTTCGCAAAGCACTTGGAAGCAAAGATCAGGGCAAAAGCCGAACTTGAAAATGCCAGGACAACAGTTGCAACCGCCCGCGCCCTGAAGAACGCTTCCGAACTAATGAAAGGCGATGATAATATCAAGTTCATGCAATGGATGGAAACCATCTCCAAAATCGCCGAGAAAGGCAAACATACTTTTGTTATCGGTGATCCGGATAAGAGTGGGAAGGTGTGAAGTCGCAAGGCACAAATACTTGAATGTGCACCTACCCAATATATTATCCATATTGAGAATAATAGTTAGCGGCCTGTTATTCTTTTTTATTGATGAGCCTGTACTTTTCATAATACTTTATCTTTTTTGTGGAGCAAGTGATGTGCTCGACGGCTACCTTGCCCGTAAATTGAAAGTGGAGTCACATATAGGAGCTTTACTGGATAGTTTGGGGGACTTTATCATGTATATGCTTATTATTTATGTGCTTATTGTACGGACAACTTTCTTTAGTAATCCTATTGTTTTATCCCTTATCATGGCTATAATAGCACTCAAAGCCGTCAACCTGATTATAACTAAAATGAAGTTTAATCAATGGGGTTCCGTCCACACCATCGCCTATAAAATAACAGGAGCATTAGTCTATTTTCTAATGCCCCTATACTATTTGTATCCTCATGCGCCACTTTGGCTCATTTACACTTTATGCGGATTGGCAATCTTATCTACACTTGAAGAATTTCTTATTATCCTGACTTCAAAACAATATAATGTCAACCAGAAAAGTTTAGCGCGAAAGCACTAACGCATAATTTTATATTACTTCTTTTTCTTTGCAGTAGGTTTTGAAGCAAAATCTTCCAGTTCCTTTTCAGTCATACCACTTGCGACTTTCTTCACTTCATCACTCGCATTCTTGTTCTCACCTCTTTTGTAAGAAAGAGCTGCACCCATCAGGCGCCTCTGTTTTTCGCTTTTTGCTGGCATAATAAATCATTTTTAATTATTACATGCAGTATAAACAGCCGATGCTAACAAATTGTTGACCGTTATGCCCTCAAATAATTACTTACTGATTCCTGTCTGATCTGGTAATTTCCCTGACCAATTTGGATAAAGATTTCTCCCGTTTCTTTTTTTCCTGATTGGAAGAGGAGAAATGGGCTGCTTCTTTGCGGAGTTTAAGGTAGCTTTCGTATACCTTATGATCCAGCTTGCCGTTTTCTACTGCTTCAAGCACAGCGCATCCCGGTTCGTTTGTATGTGTACAATCGCTGAACTGGCACGACTCTTCTAAATCAGAAACATTCAGTACGGATGAGAGAATATCTTCGTTACCCACGGTAATACCGAACTCCCTTACTCCCGGAGTATCGATCAATACACCGGAATGATCCAGCAAAACCATTTCGTGACGGGTGGAGGTATGTCTTCCTTTTCCTGTCGAAGTGCTTATGGCAGACGTTTTCAATACTTCTTTTCCGCACAACGCGTTGACAAGGGAACTTTTTCCTACACCTGACGATCCTGTAAAGACAACCGTTTCACCCTCCCTGATAGATTCACGGAGAGGTTCTATTGTTTCAGGAGAAAGGATACTTGTCGTAAACACCGCCATCTTGCCCGATAAGTGCTTGAGTGATTCCGCTATCTCTTCTTCATCGAAGCTGATATCCGCTTTTGTCAGAACGAGAATAGGTATAATACCCTCATCTAAAATCTGCACCATAAAGCGTTCGATCCTGCGGACATTGAAATTCTCATCCACACTTTGTACAATAAAAGCTTTATCGATATGCGACGCGATAACTTGCCTGCCAGATACCGTTCCGCTCTTTTTGCGGTAAAGTGTACGGATTCTCGGCAGGATATCTACTATAATACCTTTATCTTTGTCTGTAGGTTGGAAAATCACCCAATCACCTGTACAGGGATATTCTTCAGGCGTTTTGCCATATAAGATATTTCCCGTCAGTTCGCATTGGTAATATCCTTCTTCGGAAATTACTTCGTAGCATGTCCTGTGAGTTACCGTAATACGTCCATGAGGTAATTCGTTAAACGGTGATTCCTGTTTTTGCTGAAACAAATGGTTATTCCAGCCATATAATAATAAATTATTCATTTCTTTATACTTATAATAATGGCGTATAATCGCAGGCACACGTAGGCCGACAACTATAGCCTTTTAAGTCGATTAATAAATTAAAATAGATAAAATCCCAGACGGGAGCCGTCAGGAAACAGGAAGGATAATCCGCAAAAAGTTTGCAGATTATTTACAGGACAATGTCCGTATATGAAGTAATTAAATTAAACATCAACTAATTTTAGATTACAAAGATACGTCTTTTTATAAATACTATTGCTCAACTTGCCTCTTTTTCTTTCTGCTTTCCGCTTTATTCATGATTTCTCCATCCATCGAAATGATATAAAAACCCTTTTGCGGGGTATATTCGGCACAGTATATATCTTTGATGTCGGAAAAATCTAACTTATCAAGTTCAGTCTTCAGCCATTCTTCATCCTTTTCAATTTCTTCAAGGTTTTCTTTAATAACTTCTCCGTTATTTACCAGAAGGTAAGACGGTGAATGCTCTGTGTGCTTGAATATGGTAAATTTACCATCCGTTTCGAAACGAACCTCATCTACATCCATTAATGAATAGATATCATGTTCACGAAGTTTGGTGCGTAGTTGATCGATTCCTAAATTATTCTTTTTCATCATCTTTAAGTCTAATCTTCCTTCACGTATGACGAACTCCGATTCGCCGTGTATCAGCTTATTAAAGAAATTGATCCTCAACAACCACCTGATCAGCATATTAATCACTGTCCATATAGCGATTGAAAAAACCATGATCCATACACTGGTGTCTGGCATATATAAGATGCTCCCTACCAATGCTCCTAATATGATCGTATTTACCGAATCAAGGGGAGTCATATTAGCCATTTGTGTTTTACCTGTAAACCGGAGGAAGATCAACACCCCCAACATTCCGATCACTAATTTGATAACAATAGTTGCATACATATCATATTTATTTAAATCCTTACTGTTACAAAACATTATTACTATAGATATGGTTTTCAGAACAAATAAAAAATGAAAATTGTTATAAGCCCATTAAAAATAATGGTTATGGATAAGAAGTATACACTGGAAAATATTAAGAAAACAGCCTTATTTATATTGGGTATTCTTATATACCTGTTCGGGTATTATTCGAATGAAAAGTATAAAGAAGTAAATAACATAGATAGCACCACCGGAGCTACCCAAACAGCGAGTAAATAACATGGGGCTGATGCATATCGCCTCGATGAAAGAGGTTACGAAAGACAAAAAGATTGAAGACCTGCGGGCTCCTGACCTGTTGGTTGTTCCTCTGCTAAAGTCCGCAGGAAGTGAACCGCAACCGCTTGTCAAGGCGGGTGATCATGTAGATAAATACCAGTTGATTGCGGAATCGCCTGAAAAATATTCGGCAAGGGTGCATTCCCCAGTGTCAGGAACAGTAAAAAAGGTAGCCAGACATTTGCAGATAGACGGCAGCGAAGTAATGTCTGTAATTATCCATAATGATAAAAAGGAAACCGAAACTTCAGAACCGCTTTATACTTCAGAACCGCAAACTCCCGGAGAACTGCTTAAGGTAATTGAAGACGCGGGCGTAGTAGGGTTGGGAGGCGCTCAGTTCCCTGCCGGTATTAAGTTCAATATAAAAGATAAAACAGTAAATACCTTTATCATTAACGGTGCAGAATGCGAACCATACCTTACAGGCGATTATGCCCTGATGGAACAGCATACAAAAGAACTGATGGAAGGAATAGGTATTATCGACCGCATATTAAATGCCAAAGAGATAGCAATAGCATTTGAGAAATCAAATAAAGACCTGGAAGAAGCATTCGCTCCTTTTCTCCGACAAGAAAAGTACAGCAAAATACGTACTCAAATAGTTCCCGACGAATATCCTCAGGGCGGCGAATTACAACTGGCTAAAACAATAACAGGCATCGAAATACCTAATGATGGTATCCCTTTGGACAAAGGAATTATTATCAGTAATGTCGGAACCGTTTATGCCGTTTATAACTGTATCGTCAACAAAAAACCATTGATTGAACGGATAATAACTATTTCGGGAAAAGACTTAAAGAAACCGGGCAACTACCGTATCAGGATAGGCACTCCTGTACATCATATACTCGACATTTGTGAAATAGATACCCGAAGGATCAACCTTGTATCGGGAGGCCCGATGATGAGTCCGCAGATACGCAGTTTCGCCGTCCCCATACAGAAAGGAACTTTAGGTATCCTGGCGATGCGCAAAGAGAAAGTAGATCGTCTTAACTGCATCTGGTGCGGATACTGCGTAGATGTCTGCCCCATGCTGCTGATGCCGATGAAGTACAACCAGTTCTATCGTCGTAAGAAATATGAGAAGTTAAACGGTTACAACCTAAAAGATTGTATCGAGTGTGGCTCCTGCGAGTATATATGTCCAAGCAACGTTCCGCTTATGGAAAGTATCAAAGAAGGAAAAATCAAACTTAAAGAATTAAAAGATGCAGCTGGTTGAGAAATTATATAACCCTTTTATCCGTGACAATGATACAACCGCCAAAGTAATGGCGGACGTGATCATCGCCTTATTACCTTGTTTCGCCGTATCTTGGTTTGCCTACGGGTTCACACCCATAATGGTCGTTATGGTTGCTATCGGCAGCGCCATGCTTGGAGAGTTCCTGTTCAATTTTATTTTCGGCTACGATACCCGTTCATTAGGCGACGGATCGGCTATTGTTACCGGAATGTTATTAGCCTTTACATTAGGCCCGCTTATTCCCTTACCCGTAGTGGCGGTTGGCGGCGTTATGGCGGTTATTTTCGGAAAACTGCTATGGGGAGGACTGGGTAGAAACCGTTTCAATCCTGCTCTTACAGGCCGCGAGATAATCGTCGTTCTATTCCCTGCCATATTGAATTCCCCTGCTATATTTACCAATGAACAACTGATAAAATATACCACCCCCAATATACTGGGGAATGAAATACTCGACAAAATCTTTTTCACACCCTTCGGCGCTTTGGGTGAGTATTCATCTATACTTCTTATTATCGGTGGATTATACCTCCTGTGGCGTAGACGCATCTCATGGCATATCCCCTTATTTATGCTGGCCGCATTCACCCTGCCGCTTTTCTTTTTCAGGGATATGGGCGTAACCTTCTCAGCCGGCGGACTTCTGTTGGGAACCATTTATATGGCAACCGATATGCCAACCTCCTCATCGACCAACGCCGGTAAAATTTACTTCGGAATAATGATAGGATTAGTAGCCCTAACCTGCATCCTCTTAGGAGCCTCCAGAGGATATCTATCCTACGCTATCCTCATCCTGAACGGCTTTGTCGTTCCTATCAACTGGATATTCCGCACAAGAGTATG
Organism: Tannerellaceae bacterium; assembly: GCA_032058265.1. Lineage (GTDB taxonomy): Bacteria > Bacteroidota > Bacteroidia > Bacteroidales > Tannerellaceae > DFXE01. The sequence continues at coordinate 1,144 of DAMCDT010000141.1, read as the reverse complement.
GGGACACAAAAAAGACCTGATGAAAACCATCGGACTAACGACCTTACTAACCCTTGCCATCGCCGCAACAACTGCCTTCGTTATGTGGATACATACAGCAGACTTATTGCTATACGTGGTTGTTATCTATATCATATATTCAATTGTTCACTTTATTCTAATAAGGCGGGAAGATGCTAAAAATGATAGCTTATAGACACCGTATAGCAAGATCACTTCATTGCATTATAACCTTTTCGTTACAAACTGATTGAAAAAGTCTTCGCGGTAGGTGTTTCCTATGGCTACTGTGTGAGTTTTGATGAATAGGTCGTTATTATCGAATGAGTCGATGTGTTTAGAGTTGACTATATAGGATTTGTTGACGCGTATAAATGTTTTCTTCGGGAGTTTTTCGTGTATGTTTTTGAGGTTCATTTTGGTGATGACGCGTTCGCGGTCTAAGTGGATAATTACATAGTCTTTTAATCCTTCGATAAATAGTATATTTGCCAATTCAATTTTGTAGTATTTCCGCTCTGACTTGACAATAATAAATTCCGCGTCTATGTCTTCGATATCTTCTTTTTCTTCGGTTTTCAAGAGGGATTGATAAGAGATGGCTTTGTTGACGGCTTTCTGAAAACGGTCGAATTTGATGGGCTTTACCAGATAGTCGATAGCTTCTACTTCGTAACTGTCTAAAGCATACTCGGTAAAGGCTGTGGTAAATATAACCAACGTATTGCGGGATAGGGTGCGGGCAAATTCAAGGCCGTTAACATGGGGCATTTGTACATCGAGGAAGATAAGGTCGACGGGATTCTCTTTCATAAATTGGGTGGCTGCTTCTGCGCTGTTGAACGATCCTATCCAGTCTAGCGCACCGTTCCGCCGTATCAGTATTTCTATTGCTTCCCTTGCCAGGGGTTCGTCGTCTACCACTATGCAGTTTATCATATTTGTAACGTTAGTTGTACGGAGTATTTTGTTTTTTCATCATTGATTTGCAATGTATGCCTTTCCGGATATAATAACGTTAATCTGCGTTGTATATTTTGTAACCCTAAACCTCCGGGTTTATTTTGGGAAGCTTTATTTGAGGGTTTGGAGTTTTCACAAAAGAATTTCAATTCGTTTCCCTGTATACGAAAACGCAGGTGGA
>DAMCDT010000140.1:0-9253 GCA_032058265.1 Tannerellaceae bacterium | reverse complement strand
AGACATAGTTTAACACAACATGAAGACTTCGACCAACGCAGCGCATATAACATTATGCGCACTCAAGATGATTTAACTGAGTATATTCTGACAAGAGAACGTACTACTTCTACTTCCGGATTTACGTCTAACTGGGTACAATTATCTTTTCCAACCTATGCCGCCGCCTGGGGTATATTTAAATATACATTAACGAATAATGGTTTCAGCCCAATGCCGCCGATCATTAATTCTTATGATCCGAATGAAGATCTTCGTATACAAGAAAGACAATTTTTCTTCAATGAATATGAAGATCAGAATGGTGAGATGTCTAAATTTCAAGCTCCAGCTCCTTGGTTCTATTTGGATGAAGAGGCCTTATTTGAAACAGGTATAAGTGGAAAAGACTTTCCAATATTCAGATATGCAGAAGTATTACTTATTGCTGCAGAAGCTATTGCTCAGGCAGAAGGGGTAACTGCCGAAGCTGTTGGTTATCTTGCGGATGTTCGTGCGCGTGCTTATACAAAGAAAACTAAAGCAGAGATTGTAGCAAGTCTTTCAGGACTATCTAAAGATGCTTTTATTCAGGAAGTTTGGGCAGAACGTTTACGTGAATTCAGTCTTGAACATAAGATTTGGGATGATATCCAACGTACACGTAAATATCCGACAGCAACAGAAGCTAATAAAGGTAAAATTACTTACGTGGATGTAATTGGTGCTAAAAACCCCTGGGGCGCAACTTTCCAGGAAAAACACTTATTATGGCCTATCAGTGATCAGGAAATGCAACGTAACCCATCGTTGGTACAAAATCCTGGTTATAATTGATTATATAACATTAAGAACTAGGCAGAATAATCTGTCTAGTTCTTTCAAAACCAATAACTATTGTCCCGCGATTTTAATGAAATATTATCCACATCGTGTGAAGTAGGATTCTATTTTTTTTCCTCTCAGTATAACTTCAATCATGTAATAAAAACAGAAACAGAATATTTCTGTATGTGTTCTTTATAAACTATTTAAAACCATTACATCATGAAAACAAAACTATTAAATGTGTTCATTATTATTTGTGCTTTACTTATTAATTCTTCATTAGTAAATGGAAAAAATTATGTGGAACTAAGGAATGATACTTACACTGAAACATTCTCTCCTCTGGACTTAACGACTGCTTCGATACCGTATGTTACCAGTATATCGGGACCAACTGATGGTGTATGGATGAGAATAATGGAATGCTATAGTGCATATACCAGTGGCCCTGTACCATCTAATTGTTATTTTGTATGGATGGTTACACCATCTGAAAATGTAGAAATAAGGGATAGCAATACTAGTAACTTCTGTGTATCATTTCAGGCAAAAGGAACTTATATGATCCATTGCAGAACTCAATCGACTTCGGGTGAAGTAACACTTAATCGCTATATTCAGGTAAATGTAACTAATTGAGCAAACGCTTTTATTATAACGCGCCCGGAAAATCCGGGCGTTTTTATTTATTTTGAGATTTATATACATTACTTATTTAGTGCTAAGGAATAGTTTTTGTTTCTTTGCATGCTGAATAAGATATATACTTAATTTATTATAATTTTAGACCATGAAGAAAAGAAGTATCTGGGCATGTGTTTTCATTGCCTCTCTCTCATTTATTTGTAAGCCGGCTTTGGCAAATGAAGAAAACTTTGATCCTGTAGAGTATGTGAATCCGTTAATGGGAACACAGTCTACGTTTGAATTATCAACCGGTAATACTTATCCGGCTATTGCATTACCGTGGGGAATGAATTTCTGGACGCCCCAGACCGGGAAAATGGGAAATGGTTGGACATACGTTTATACCGCTAATAAAATAAGAGGCTTTAAACAAACACATCAACCAAGCCCCTGGATTAACGATTACGGACAATTTTCTTTGATGCCCGTTACCGGAGAACCAATTTTCGATGAAGACAAACGAGCCAGTTGGTTCGCCCACAAAGCAGAAGTAGCTAAACCTTATTATTATAAGGTATATCTTGCGGAACATGATGTAGTAACTGAAATAGCTCCTACCGAACGTGCAGCAATGTTCCGTTTTACATTCCCGGAAAACAACGATTCGTACGTTGTAGTGGATGCTTTCGATAAAGGATCTTATATCAAAATTATTCCCGAGCAAAATAAGATAATCGGTTACACAACGCGTAATAGTGGAGGAGTTCCTGATAACTTCAAAAATTATTTTGTAATAACGTTTGATAAACCCTTTACTTACACCGCCGCCGTTGCTGATGGTGAGATCGACCAAAACAGTAAAGAAAAAGAAGTAGGACACGCTGGAGCTATCATTGGTTTCCAAACAAAAAAAGGAGAATTGGTACATGCTAGAGTAGCTTCTTCTTTTATAAGTTTCGAACAAGCCGAACTGAATTTAAAAGAATTAGGTAATGACAACTTCGACACAATTGCTTCAAAAGGAAAAAAAGCATGGAACGAAGTATTAGGTAAGATAAAAGTAGAGGGCGGGAACCTCGATCAATACCGTACATTCTATTCATGTTTATATCGTTCGTTGCTTTTCCCACGTAAATTACACGAGATAGATGCGAACGGTAACGTAGTACATTACAGTCCCTATAACGGGAAAGTTTTACCGGGCTTTATGTACACTGATACAGGTTTTTGGGATACGTTCCGTTGTTTATTCCCCTTCCTTAACCTAATGTTCCCTTCAGTAAATAAAGAGATGCAGGAAGGATTGATCAACACGTACAAAGAAAGCGGATTTTTCCCCGAATGGGCTAGTCCCGGCCACCGTGGATGCATGGTTGGTAACAATTCAGCATCCGTGTTAGTCGACGCCTATATGAAAGGTGTTAAAGTAGATGACCTGGAAACACTATACAAAGGTCTGATTCACGGAACAGAAAACGTGCATCCGACAGTTAGCTCGACCGGACGTTTGGGACATGAATATTATAACAAATTAGGTTATGTTCCATACAATGTGAATATCAATGAAAACGCGGCGCGTACGCTTGAATATGCTTATAACGACTGGTGTATCTATACAATTGCAAAAGAATTGAAACGTCCTAAAAAGGAAATTGAACTTTTTGCTAAACGCGCGATGAACTATAAGAACTTATTTGATAAAGAATCTAACCTGATGCGTGGAAAGAACGAAGACGGTACATTCCAATCACCATTTTCACCTTTGAAATGGGGAGATGCATTCACCGAAGGAAACAGTTGGCATTACAGTTGGTCTGTATTCCATGATCCACAGGGCTTAATCGATTTGATGGGCGGCAAAACCAGCTTTATACAAATGCTTGATTCGGTATTTGCCGTTCCGCCGTTGTATGATGACAGTTATTATGGTTTCCCGATCCACGAAATCATTGAAATGACGGTAATGAACATGGGTAACTATGCGCATGGTAATCAACCGATCCAACACATGATATATATGTATAACTATGCAGGCGCACCGTGGAAAGCCCAATACTGGTTACGTGAAGTAATGGATAAGCTCTACACTCCGGGTCCTGATGGTTATTGTGGTGACGAAGATAACGGACAGACTTCCGCATGGTATGTATTCTCGGCATTAGGCTTCTATCCGGTTTGTCCCGGAACGGACGAATACATTATGGGAGCGCCTCTATTTAAGAAAGCTACGCTGACATTCGAAAATGGTAATACATTAGTGATTAATGCTCCCGAAAACTCATCAAAGAATCTATATATAGAATCGATGTCGTTAAACGGTCAAAATACAACAAAGAATTACCTGCGTCACGGAGATCTATTAAAAGGCGGCGAGTTAAGAGTGAAAATGAGTGACAAACCGAATATGAACAGAGGTACGCAACAAGCCGACTTACCCTATTCATTCTCCGTTAATGAGAAAGTAAAAAAATAAACATTTTATTAGATATTTATCTCTCTTTGATTTAAACACGGAGACACGGAAGACACAGAGTTTTTAATTTTATACATTTAAAAACTCCGTGTCTTCCGTGTCTCCGTGTTCATCTTGTATATTATACCTTTAAGATTGATTCTTTATTTTCGATATTTGACGTATCAATTATGCAACCTTTTTTTATTTATTCCGTCTTATAAATAAAGAACTAATTTAAAATTATGATATGAAAATGAGAGCTTTGTTTTTAACGGTTACTATATTGCTGGCCGCAACTGTTTATAATACTGTTTCTGCCGCAAAAGTAAAAGGTAATGGTGATATCGTTACAAAAGTGATACAGGTTGATGCATACAAATCGATCAATTTAGGAAGCGGTATTGATTGCAGTAGCCGTTTTTTTGATAAGAATTCGTACAGGAACCCTGCATTTAATTATTCACAATCATCGGGTAGTTCGTCGCTGAGTATAACGATGGATGAAAATCTTTTCGAACATTTGGATATTACTTCTTCAAACGGTGAGCTTAACATACGTACTAAAAGAGGTACATCCATCAATCCCAGTCAATTACTGATAAATGGAAAGTCTGAGGACTTATCGAAAGTATCAGTCTCAGGATGTATAGATTTTCTCTTGGTTAGTGATTTTAAATCAGATCAATTAGAGATTTCAATTTCTGGAGCGAGCGATGTAAAATTAAACCGTCAGGCTACAATCGGCAATCTTAAAATCAGAATTAGCGGCGCCGGTGATTTAGTGGCTGACGACCTTGCCTGTAATACCATAGAATGTAATGTGTCCGGTGCAGGAGATATTACATTAAGAGGCCGGGCGGACAAAGGAAAATTTACAGTTAGCGGCGCCGGAGATATCAAAGCGTACGACTTTCCGGTGGTGGATTTAGAATGCAAAGTCTCCGGAAGCGGTGATGTGAAAGTTAACGCAACAGGAACGTTGGATGCAAGCGTATCGGGAGTAGGGGATATCCACTACAAAGGAAATGCGAAAGCAAATACCCGCGTAAGTGGATTCGGCGATATCAAAAAAGCCAACTAGATAATCCAAAATAATTTCTTCACACAGATTGCACGGATCACACGGATTTAACACAGATAAATATTTAATTAATAATAGATTATCCGCGTAATTCTGCCTAATCCGTGTAATCTGTGTGAAGTATTTGCACGATAAATCAGGAAAAGTTATCAAATAAATATGCCGGACTGACGTACACTATCTTAAAAATAGTGTACGTCATTTTTTATAAAAATGGAATTATAGAATATTTTAACTACTTTTGCCGTTAAAATAACAAAAACAACCTTATATATTATATTATGAAGGGGATTGTACTTGCCGGAGGGTCCGGCACACGATTATATCCTATTACTAAAGGAGTTTCCAAACAATTGCTTCCTATTTATGATAAGCCGATGGTATATTATCCGATATCGGTTTTGATGTTGGCGGGCATTCGTGAAATCCTTATCATTTCTACCCCGGAAGACCTTCCCGGATTTAAAAGATTGTTAGGCGACGGCAGTGACATCGGCGTGGCGTTTTCTTATGCTGAACAACCTTCGCCCGACGGATTGGCGCACGCTTTTATCATAGGTGCCGACTTCATTGGCGATGATGCCGCCTGCCTTGTGCTGGGTGATAATATATTTTATGGACAAAGTTTTACATCCATGCTGAAAGAAGCCGTTCAAAATGCGGAAGAGAAGCAAAAAGCAACCGTTTTCGGTTATTATGTAAATGATCCGGAACGGTATGGAGTGGCTGAATTTGATGCGGAAGGAAATGTTCTCTCCATCGAAGAAAAACCGGCTCAACCTAAGTCAAATTATGCAGTGGTAGGGCTTTATTTCTATCCGAATAAAGTGAAAGATGTTGCCAAACGTATCAAACCATCTGCAAGGGGCGAATTAGAAATCACAACGGTCAATCAGGAATTTCTGAAAGATAATGAATTGAAAGTTCAGTTATTAGGTAGGGGATTTGCGTGGCTGGATACAGGTACACATGATTCCTTGTCGGAAGCCTCCACTTTTGTAGAAGTTATTGAAAAAAGACAAGGTCTGAAAGTAGCTTGCCTTGAAGAAATTGCTTTTAAGAATAAGTGGATAGATGAAAGCCGGCTAAAACAAATCATCACACCGATGAAGAAAAACCAATACGGGATGTATCTGCATAAATTATTGAAAGACGATAAGAAATAAATTTTTCTATGGATAAAAACGCAAAGATATTCGTTGCAGGCCATCGTGGATTGGTCGGATCGGCCATTTTAAATAATCTCAGGAAAAAAGGCTATACAAACTTTTTGCTCCGTACGTTTGAAGAGCTGGATTTGACGAACCAGGAAGATACCAACTGTTTCTTTGAAACTGAAAAACCGGATTATGTTTTCCTTGCGGCAGCCCATGTAGGCGGGATAATGGCGAATACAACCTATCGCGCGGACTTTATTTATATCAATTTAATGATACAGAATAATGTAATCCATGCGGCTTACAAGTCCGGAGTAAAGAAACTGTTGTTTCTGGGAAGCACATGTATTTATCCAAAGGAAGCTCCCCAGCCAATGCGTGAAGACAGTCTGCTGACATCTCCGTTAGAATATACAAATGAACCGTATGCGATAGCCAAAATCGCGGGTATAAAGATGTGTGAAAGCTATAATTTACAATATGGAACCAATTTTATAGCAATTATGCCTACTAACCTATACGGTCCGAATGATAACTTTAACCTCGAAACCTCACATGTGCTTCCGGCCATGATCAGGAAGATACATTTAGCGAAATGTTTAAACGAAAATGATTGGGATTCTCTTCGGAAAGATTTGAATAAGCGTCCGGTAGAAGGAGTAAATGGTGAAGCATCCGAAGAAGGGATACGGACTGTTCTAGCAAAGTATGGTATACAGGCAAAAGAAGTAGCTTTGTGGGGAACAGGAAAGCCTATGAGGGAATTCTTATGGAGCGAGGAAATGGCAGACGCTTCAGTATATATAATGGAGCATGTGGACTTTAAAGATGTACGTCCGGAAGGAAAAGAAATCCGTAATACACATATTAATATAGGTACGGGAGTTGAAATTTCAATCAAAAAGGCGGCAACATTAATAAGGAGTAAGATCGGTTTTCAAGGAGAATTGCAGTTTGATTCGTCCAAACCGGACGGAACGCTCCGGAAATTAACCGACGTCAGTAAGCTTCATGCTTTAGGTTGGCATCATACCGTTGAAATTGATGAAGGTATTCAACGATTGTATCAATGGTATTTAACAGAACAATAATATATAACAATTATAAAACTCTATGGGTAAAGTTGCATTAATAGCCGGGATTACCGGCCAGGATGGTGCCTATTTGGCGGAATATCTGATCAAGAAAGGATATATGGTTCATGGAATCAAACGCCGCTCTTCTATGTTCAACACCGAGCGTATTGATCATTTATATCAGGATCCGCATGTGGAAAACCGTAACCTGATTCTTCACTATGGCGACCTGACAGATAGTTTGAATTTAACGCGTATCATTGGCGAAACAAAGCCTGACGAGATTTACAACCTCGCTGCGATGAGCCACGTAAAAGTAAGTTTTGATACGCCCGAATATACAGCTAATGCCGATGGAATCGGTGTTTTAAGGATTCTTGAAGCCGTTCGTTTACTTAATTTGACGGAAAAGACACGTATATATCAGGCATCAACATCCGAATTATACGGATTAGTGCAGGAAGTTCCACAAAAGGAAACGACCCCTTTCTATCCCAGAAGCCCTTACGCAGTAGCGAAACTATATGGATATTGGATAACGGTCAATTACCGTGAAGCATATAACATGCACGCTTCTAATGGTATCCTCTTCAATCATGAATCTCCTTTAAGAGGTGAGACGTTTGTAACACGTAAAGTGACCCGTGCCGTATCACGAATTGCGCTTGGTATGCAAAAGAAGATCTATATGGGCAACCTTTCCGCTAAACGTGACTGGGGCCATGCAAAAGATTACGTCCGTGCCATGTATGCTATTCTTCAGCAAGATAAGCCGGATGACTACGTTATTGCTACCGGTATTACGACTACTATCCGCGATTTCATACGTATGGCATTTGAAGAAATAGGGTTAAGTGTTGAATTCAAAGGTGAAGGCGTGCAAGAAATTGCAATTTTAACGAATATAAACGAAAACATTTTTAACGATAAGGTCGGAAATACATATTTTGACGCTTTAAAAGAACGAATTGGTGAAGAAGTTGTTGGTGTAGATCCTGCATATTTCCGCCCCACAGAGGTCGACCTTCTTATCGGTGACGCTACCAAAGCCCGCACCCGTTTAGGCTGGGAACCAAGGTATTCACTATCTGCTTTAATAGAGGATATGATGACGAATGACATTAAAGTGATGAAAAAGGATTCTTACCTAAAAGATGGCGGATACAAAATTTTGAATTATTTTGAATAGAAGAAAACATTTTAAAGCTTTTGCTTGTTTTAATGGAAAAAAGAGTTAATTTTGCTGCAACATTGACCGTTGCGTAAAGATATATTTAGTAAAATGATTGTTTAATTAAAATGTTGATGAATATGAAAATGAAAACAAAATTTTTGACTTTCGCGTTGTTGTCCTGCTTTGCATTTTCTGTAGCTGCACAGGAATATCAACCACAGATTGGTTACAGCACTACGCCAGGTTATAAGACAACTTTCAAAAAGAACAAGTTTGGTGATAATTGGTTTATTTCTATTGCTGGTGCTGGAACAATGTTATTCGGAGATGAAAATTCTAATCAAGACTTCATTGACCGTGTGACAGTGAACCCGCAAATTGCTTTTGGTAAATGGTTCAGCCCGTATTTTGCAATGCGTATCCAGGGAACCGGTTTCGCATTACATGGTTATAGAGAAAGCACTCCAACTATGTTCTTGGAACATAACTATTGGGCAGCAGGTCACTTAGATTTCATGCTTGACCTTACTAATTTATGGGGTACATATAATGAAAAGAGAGTATTCCGTTTCATTCCTTGGGTAGGTCTTGGCTATGCTCAACGTTGGTCAAAAGAAGAACAAAACATTCCAAGAACAGAATCTCCTACATTGAATGCTGGTATCTTGATGGCTTTTCGTTTAGGAAAACGTGTTGATTTGAACCTTGAAGCACAAGGATTCTTATTGAATGAGCAATTCAACCGTGTACAAATGGGTAAACTTTCTGATGGTGTTGTTCAAGTATCGGCTGGTTTGACATTCAAACTTGGAAAAACTGATTTCGAAGTTGTTGAACCAATGGATTACGCTTTGCTTAACGACCTGAACAGCCAGA
>DAMCDT010000139.1:0-9253 GCA_032058265.1 Tannerellaceae bacterium | reverse complement strand
CATACCAGAAGAATTTAAATCTGTAAGTGACGATCCGGAACAACAAATAGTTGCTTTTGCCGACGATGCTATCAGGCAATTTATGATGAAAGCAAAAAAACAGGATTGGTATGAGAATACAATCTTTATGTTCATTGGCGATCATGGTAAATTAGTGGGTACCGAAAATTATGATATGCCATTATCATATAATCATGTCCCGTTGATTATCTATTCACCATCGTTTGGAAAGCCTCAGGTATTTGATCAGATAGGAGGACAGGTAGATGTATTTCCCACTATATTGGGGTTACTGAACTTTTCACATATTAATAACACCCTGGGTATTGATTTACTGAAAGATAAACGTTCTTATATGTTTTTCTCCTCCGATGATGCTATAGGTTGTATTGATCCGGAACATTTTTATACCTACAATCTGAAAAACAATATCGAAGGGCTATATCTATATAAAGAAAACGACTTTACAAACTATATAGAACATAACAAAATAAAAGCCTTAAATATGCGTGCTTACGCCATTTCCATGTTACAAACCACTAATTATATGTTTAATCATAACCTTACAAGGATTATTCCATAAGTAATCCTTAAATACAAAATATGTATTGATAATGCAACATATTACATTATGCTTTCATTATATAATATATAACTAAATAAATCACCATGAAAAGAAATTTGCTCCAAGTAATATCTCTATTACTATTTATCGGATTATCCAATTCTTGTTCGGATGATTCAGAAAATGAATTAAACATTATAGGAAGATGGTACCTCGGTTATTTCACAGGTGCAGAAATGTCAAATTACCTTCCTTGTTTACATGATACTTACATTGAGCTTTATATAGATGGTACAGGAATTATTAAGGACGGATGTTCAAATAACAAAGAATCTGTAAGTTGGAATATAGAGAATAATTTTATAGAGTTCGGTGGAAGCGAAAAATTAACGACTTTAATTAAAACTGAAATCGTATCAATGGATGAAGATCTTTTATTAATTCATGCTCATTATTCAAATAGAGAGCTACATGTGTATGAATATAAAAGTAGAAAATAAATACGGAAGCATATTAAATAGGATGCTTCCTAAAAATAATTGCTCACGTCGAAAATAAAATCGGACGTGAGCAATTTATTTTGAGATAGGACTAAGTTATAATTATTGCTTAGTAATATAATCAGCTAACCAATCTCCTACTTCTGAAGTGGAATAAGATTTTCCTTTTTCAGCAATATCTTCGGTTACGATACATGCTTCCATAGATGCATCAACGGCTTCACGGATTACTTTACCTTCTTCTTTTAAATCAAAGGCATATTCAAACATCAAGGCAGCACTTAAAATAGTAGCTAATGGATTAGCGATATTCTTACCCGCTGCTTGTGGATAAGAACCGTGGATGGGTTCGAATACAGAAGTATGGATGCCGATAGAGGCTGATGGGAGCATTCCCAATGAACCTGTAATCACAGAAGCTTCATCTGTCAGGATATCACCAAACATATTCTCTGTTACCATTACATCAAAGCTTTTAGGCCATTGGATAATGCGCATAGCGGCATTGTCAACAAACATATATTCTGTTTCTACATCCGGATAATCTTTTTCTACCTCCTGTGCTACCTGTCTCCATAATCGTGATGTGGCCAATACATTAGCTTTATCGACAACTGTTAGTTTCTTACGTCTTTTTTGGGCATATTGGTAAGCAAGACGTACGATACGGTCAATTTCTTCGCGGGTATATATGCAGGTATCGTATGCTGTGTTGCCGTCTTCACTTCGTCCCTGTGGGCGTCCAAAATATAATCCTCCTGTTAATTCACGGATGCACATGAAATCAGCTCCGTTCACAAGATCTGTACGAAGAGGCGATTTATGGACCAAAGAAGGGAAGGTCGTAACCGGACGTATATTAGCAAATAAACCAAGTTTCTTACGCATAGCTAATAAACCTTGTTCCGGACGGACCTTTGCAGATGGATCATTGTCGTATTTCGGATCACCGATAGCTCCAAAGAATACGGCATTACTCTCCATACAGAGTTCGTGTGTTACTTCCGGATAAGGATTTCCGGTAGCGTCAATGGCGGCAGCGCCAACTAAAGCTTCTTTATAATTTAATTGGTGACCGTATTTATTACATACGGCTTTTACGGCTTTCATGCCTTGTTCAATAATCTCCGGCCCGATTCCATCGCCAGGCAGGACTGCTATATTTAATATCATTGTTTTTCGTTTAATCTCTTTTAAAATAAACATATTTAGGCTCTGAGGGTACATAATCATCAACATCCCATAAAGAGCTGGTAATCATTAAATCGGCACTATACCGGTTACAAGCGATAGGAACATTATGTACACGGCATTGTCGAAGCAACATTTGTATATCTGCTTCGTGCGGTTGCGGATTCAAATCGTCTATAAGGAAAATAGCTAAATTAATCTCTTTGCGCACAACCATAGCTGCAATCTCCGCATCGCCTCCTAACGGGCCGGAATGCATACGGACTATTTCCGCATGGATACCTTTGTTATTAAAAGCTTCTTCAATCAGGCCTCCGGTGGTACCGGTACATACCAAGCAATGTTCAGCTAGAAAGCCGGCATTGTGAACAGCCCATTCAACCATGTCAGCTTTACGTCTGTCGTGCGCTACAAGCGCAATTGTTAATTTCTTATTCATCCTTCTATTTTATTAAGCATTTTAATAGTTGCTTTAATAGCCGCTTCTGTCTGGTCACCATCCAGTCCTCGCGTCTTAAAATCGATTCCGGCAAAATTCCAACTGATAATCGTTTGCACGAAAGCATCCGTACGCCCTCCGGGAGGAATAGATACCGAATAGTTTGTCAACATTGGGAAAGGACGTCCGAGATCTGAGTAAATCTTCCTCAAAGCCCTGACAAAAGCATCATACTGACCGTCGCCGGAAGCTGACTCTTCATATACTTCCCCATCAATCTCAATTTTCAAGGTAGCAACCGGTCGTAAACCTTGTGCCAAAGATAAAGAATAATTCAGTATTTTAACTTTTTGATCCGCTATTGATTCCTGATTTAACAGGTCACTGATGATATAAGGTAAATCCTCCTGTGTTACCATTTCTTTTTTATCACCCAGTTCAATGATTCGTTCGGTTACCTTTTTCATGGTATCATCATCCATATCGATACCTAATGCTTCCAGATTCTTGCGGATGTTGGCCTTACCTGATGTTTTTCCTAATGCATACTCACGGACACGTCCGAAACGTTCCGGTAACAGGTCGTTATAATATAGACAGTTCTTATTGTCCCCGTCCGCATGCACGCCTGCACATTGTGTAAAGACGGACTCTCCGACAATCGGACGATTAGGAGCCACACGGATACCGGAATAACTTTCCACTAACCGGCTCATCCGGTTAATCTTCTCCTCCTTCAGATGGGTCTCTTCTCCCAACTGGTCTTTGATAACAGCCAACACACTACTTAAAGGTGCATTTCCTGCACGTTCACCCAAACCATTTACAGTTGTATGAATACCTTTAACACCTGCCCTAACCGCTGAGAAAACATTTGCAACAGCCAGGTCATAATCATTATGTGCATGAAAATCAAAATGTAAATCAGGATAACGATCTACCATTTGCATACAAAACTCATACGTATTGAGGGGATTAAGTATACCTAACGTGTCCGGGATCATAAAACGTTTAATAGGTAGTTCTTTTAATGTATCCACCATTTGAAAGACATATTCCGGAGAATTCTTCATCCCGTTCGACCAATCTTCAAGATAGATATTCACTTCGATCCCCATTTGCTCGGCTAATATCACTACATTCCGGATATCATCAAAATGCTGTTCCGGAGTACGGCGCAGTTGTTCCGTCACATGTTTGTAAGAGCCTTTACATAACAAATTTATTACCCGGCAACCCGCTCTTTCGATCCATTTCAAGGAAGCGTCTCCATCCACAAATCCCAACACTTCCAGTTTATCAAGATGTCCGGTACGTTTTGCCCATTCAGCAACTTTCTTTACTCCCTCGAACTCTCCGTTAGATACACGTGCAGACGCAATTTCAATACGGTCCACACCCAGTTCATTCAATAGCATCTGTGCTATACTAAGCTTTTCGTGCGCCGCAAAGGAGACGCCTGATGTCTGTTCCCCGTCTCTTAGGGTTGTATCCATTATTTCTATCATAGTCGTGCTTTTTCGTAATCTTCGATTTTCGATTTGTTAGAGAGTAGATAATCAATATCATCCAATCCGTTTACCAAGCAATCTTTTTTATAAGCATTGATATCAAAACTTTCGCTCTTGCTTGTCGCATTATTCGTTATCGTTTGATTGGGAAGATCGATAGTTAGCGTGGTTCGTGGCTCTGCTTTTACGGAAGAAAATATCTCATTCAGGAATTCCGGGGATACAACTACGGGGAGCAGCCCGTTGTTCATTGAATTATTCTTAAATATATCAGCGAAAAAGCTGCTGACTACCGCACGGAAACCATATCCGGTGATTGCCCATGCTGCATGTTCGCGACTACTACCACTACCGAAGTTCTTTCCGGCAACCAATATTTCTCCTTTATAGGTATCTTGATTCAACACAAAATCAGGATTGGGATTATCGGATTTATCATAGCGCCAATCGCGGAACAGGTTATCGCCGAAGCCTTCACGTGTAGTGGCTTTTAAGAAACGTGCCGGAATAATTTGGTCGGTATCCACATTCTCTAACGGAAGTAGTACACAGGTAGATGTTAATATGGTGAATTTTTCTTTCATTGTCTGAGTTAATCATTAATCGTTAAACATTCATTAGTTCTCTCGGATCAGTTATCTTTCCGGTTACAGCGGCAGCGGCAGCTACTAACGGGCCAGCCAGTATCGTGTGTGATCCAGGTCCTTGCCGTCCTTCAAAGTTACGGTTTGAAGTCGATACCGCATATTTTCCCGCCGGAACCTTATCATCGTTCATTGCCAGACAGGCTGAACAACCGGGTTGACGCAACTGGAAACCTGCCTCCGTCAATACTTTATCGATACCTTCCGCCCGGATCTGCTTTTCCACCATCCAACTTCCCGGAACCAACCATGCGGTTATATGATCTGCTTTTCTGCGTCCTTTTACTAATGAGGCGAAAGCACGGAAATCTTCGATACGTCCGTTTGTACAACTGCCAAGGAAGACATAATCCACCTGTTTGCCTTTCATAGGTTCGCCCGGCTTGTATCCCATATAATCCAACGCTTTGGTAAAAGAAACACGTCCGGCTTCATCTATTTCTTCCAGTGACGGTATATTTTTACTTATGCTCATACCCATACCCGGATTCGTCCCGTATGTAACCATCGGTTCAATATCTTCAGCCAGGAATGTTATTTCTTTATCGAAATCAGCATCCGGATCACTATATAATGTACGCCAGTACGCAAGAGCTTTGTCCCATTCTTCACCACGGGGAGAGAATTCACGGTCTTTCAGATAATCAAATGTTACCTGATCCGGAGCGATCATACCGCCACGAGCTCCCATTTCAATGGACAAATTACAAATCGTCAGACGATCTTCCATTGTCGTATTACGGATCGCTTCACCGGCATATTCAACAAAATAGCCGGTCGCACCTCCGGTGGTCACTTCACTGATTATATATAAAGCAATATCTTTAGCAGTTACACCCGGATTAAGTTTGCCGTTAACATTGATCCGCATAGTCTTTGGCCTGCGTTGCATAATACATTGGGTTGCCAAGGTCATCTCCACTTCGCTTGTTCCGATACCAAAAGCGATAGCACCCAACGCTCCGTGGGTAGAAGTATGTGAGTCTCCACAAACAATAGTCATACCCGGCTGTGTAAGGCCATTCTCCGGACCAACTACATGTATGATACCATTCTTTGGATGTTGTAGGCCATAATAAGTCAGGCCGAAATCTTTTGCATTCTTCTCTAAAGTATCTACCTGTTTTTTAGAGATCGGATCTTCAATCGGTTTATGCTGATTAAGGGTAGGAACGTTATGATCGGGGATACATGTAACCTGTGCCGGACGGAAAGGACGCAATCCGCGTTCGCGTAATCCTGAAAAAGCTTGCGGACTGGTTACTTCATGGCAATATAAACGGTCGATATATAATTGTATAGTTCCGTCAGGTAACGTATCAACCACGTGTTTCTCCCAAATCTTGTCAAATAATGTTTTGCTCATATTATTTATTAATTGATTATTTTACAAATTTATTTATTGCATCAACGAATGCTTCTGCTGAAGCGGCAATTATATCGGTATTTGCCGCAAATCCGTAATATACATTTCCATCGTATTCAACCTGCATATGTACTTTACCCATATCATCACTGCCTTTATCGATTGCCTGGATCAGGAATTCCTGGATAGTCATCGTACGGTGAATGATCGATTTGATCGCTTTAATGGCTGCATCCACAGGGCCATTCCCAGAAGCTGCCGCTTCAAACTTCTCTCCGGCAATGTTCAGGCATATACTTGCCACCGACTTCACTCCTACGCCGGATGTTACCTGCAAATATTCCAGTTTAATGCGGTGCATCGCTGTACGGTCTTTTCCTACCAGCATTAATACATCATCATCATTGATATCTTTCTTGCGGTCTGCCAGTTTCAGGAACTCTTCATATACCTTATCTAATTTATCCTGTTCCAGATCAACGCCTAATACTTGCAAACGGTGTTTCAATGCGGCTCTTCCGCTACGAGCAGTTAATACGATAGCATTATCATCGATACCCACATCTTTCGGATCGATGATTTCATAACTTTCGCGGTTTTTCAATACGCCATCCTGATGTATCCCGGATGAGTGCGCGAAAGCGTTTCTTCCGACAATAGCCTTATTAGGTTGTACCGGCATATTCATCAAACTCGATACCATCCGGCTGATACCATGAATATTCTTGCTATTGATATTGGTTTCAATACCTGTGTCTTTATGGCTCTTAAAGATCATGGCGATCTCTTCCAAAGAGGTATTTCCCGCACGCTCACCTATTCCGTTTATCGTTACTTCCGCTTGTCTGGCACCATTCAATACTCCCTGAACCGTATTTGCAGTTGCCATCCCCAAGTCATTATGGCAATGGGTTGAGATAATTACATTATGAACACCTTTTACATTTTCCATCAAATACCGGATCTTTGCCCCGTATTGGTCAGGCAGGCAATAACCCGTCGTATCAGGAATGTTAATAACTGTAGCACCGGCTTTGATGACAGCTTCGACAACCCGCGCCAGATATTCATTATCCGTACGTCCCGCATCTTCTGCATAAAACTCAACGTCTTCAACAAAACGTTTAGCATACTTTACGCAATTGATAGCCCGTTCCAGTATTTCATCTTGTGTGGACTTAAATTTATGGCGGATATGGTAATCAGATGTGCCGATACCTGTATGAATACGTCCGCGTTTGGCATATTTCAACGCTTCGGCAGCTACTTCAATATCTTTTTCAACTGCACGGGTGAGGGCACATATTGTAGGCCAGGTTACAGCCTTTGATATTTCAACTACACTCTTAAAATCACCCGGGCTTGAAACGGGAAAACCCGCTTCAATTACATCCACGCCCAATCCTTCCAATGCCCTTGCCACCTCAATCTTTTCCACACTGTTCAACTGACATCCCGGCACTTGTTCACCATCCCTTAACGTGGTGTCGAAAATAAATAATCTGTCTGCCATTTTTAAATTCTTTATATGTTATTATTTCTTGTTTCCGCTATTAACTAAAAAAGCCTTTCTCACAAGGAAGTGAGAAAGGCTTTTTCGTTTATCGTGTGTTAACTACGCACAACAGTCCCACTTCCTATCCTGGATCCAGAGTAGAATAATAATAGAAATAATGAGGCTATTTGCTATGTTTCTTATCATCGCTTTCTTATTTACGGTGCAAATATACAGCCTTTTTTCAATCCCGCAAATATAATTCGATATTTTTTACACGTATTTTCTTATGAAATGAAAGTAAATGCCAATACTTAACTTTATTTTATCAAGAAAAAATATTAGCAGACCGTAAAAAGCTGTTAGAAATCAACAGCGCTTAAGATAATAATAATCAGAACTTGAAAACAATAATAACTACATCATGAGCGTTAAGTATATATAAAAATATATTTAAGATGAAAAAGTTAACGGTTATATTATTAATTGTATTTCTGACTGGATGTGATAAAGATAATGAAAGACGGAAAGATCTTAAAGTAGAAGATATCAATCTAATTGATATAGGAAGGGGAGAAACTGCTGAAAATAAATTTGAAAAAAACTTGGTGGGAGATACGCTTCATTGTAAAATCAGAACTTTATACATTAAAAAGAATGACACAATTGCTTATATAAATGCTTTTATTGAAAAGAACGTTTTGAATATTTCGGCTGTTTCATCTCCTTATGATTTTGACTGTAATGCTGATAGTTGCTTTACAATTCATGATTTGTCTTTTAAAGTAATTGGAGTAAATAAAAACAATTATCCAATAAACATCTGGATAAATCATAATTTTAATATAAAAAGTGATTAAAATGATCCTAATCACTTTTTATATTTTATACTATGTAATTACCAACTAATAGAGGTATACTGATAATAAAAAACAAGATTCTGCACATTATACATTTGGCAACTATGATATATTGGATTATTTGCAGGTGCTACTTGAGCCCCATAAATATCATGAGTGATTGACCAAATTTGTGTAGATAATATATAGTAATCATGAATTGCTGTAGAACGAGAATATGAAGATTCATATCCAATGCCACCACCATCAGGATAAAAACCCATTGGACTATATGTAGATCTTATACTTGGGGGAGGAAGTACAAGTGTAGCACCTTTAGGAATGGCAATTTCTACACTATAAAGTTTTTTATTAACTACATATACGCGATAGGGTATTATTCGACTGTCACAACTAGAAGTATTACCATATGCCAATTTATCAGTACTTAATGATACAATTTTTTGATATGGTACAGAAATAGGATCCGCTTTTGTTGATACATCTATTTTTGTACTGAATATCTCTGCAGTTTCATCCCAAAGTTCTGAATTATCATCCAGAAAATTATAACTTTCAATATTTTCAATGGGTGTACAAAAATCTTGATTGACAATTTTAACATCAGAATAATCTGCATCATTTTCAATTTTATTCTCTTCTTGTGAACATGACCAAAAAAGAAAAATAGAAGCTAAAAGAC
>DAMCDT010000138.1:7191-9387 GCA_032058265.1 Tannerellaceae bacterium | reverse complement strand
TTTAGAAGGAGATAAGATATCCACTTCACGTAACTGGGCGGTATGGTTGCATGAATATCTGGAGGATTTACCCGGCAAACAAGATGTATTGCGTTATGTGTTAACCGCCAATGCTCCAGAGACAAAAGACAATGACTTTACCTGGAAAGACTTTCAGGCACGTAATAATAATGAGCTGGTTGCCATACTTGGTAATTTCGTTAACCGTGCCATGGTACTTACAGATAAATACTTTGAAGGGAAAGTACCCGCTGCCAATGAATTAACGGATTACGATAAGCAGACATTGAAAGAGTTTGCCGATGTAAAAACCAATGTTGAACGTTTGCTGGATACTTACCATTTCCGGGATGCACAAAAAGAAGCTATGAACCTGGCCCGTATAGGTAATAAATACCTGGCGGATATGGAACCCTGGAAACTGGCTAAAACTGATATGGAACGGGTAGCAACCATTATGAATATATCATTGCAGATAACGGCTAACCTAGCCATCGCTTTTGAACCTTTCCTTCCTTTCAGTATGGAAAAACTGAATAAGATGTTGAACGTTCAACCTTTAGGTTGGGATCGCTTAGGAGCAACGGATCTTTTGGAAGCCGGACATTCGTTAGGCAAAGCTGAACTTCTCTTTGAAAAGATAGAAGATGCGGTTATCGAAGCACAAGTACAAAAACTGCTGGATACTAAAAAAGCTAACGAAGAAGCTAACTACACAGCCAAACCTATCCGTGACAATATTGAATACGATGATTTCTCAAAACTGGATATTCGTGTAGGTACCGTACTGGAATGTATTAAAGTTCCGAAAGCAGATAAACTTCTACAATTCCGCATAGATGATGGATTGGAGAAACGTACTATCATTTCAGGAATTGCACAATTCTATAAGCCTGAAGACTTAATAGGAAAACAAGTATGTTTTATTGCCAATCTGGCTCCCCGTAAATTGAGAGGAGTTGTTTCCGAAGGGATGATTTTGTCTGCCGAAGATGCTGATGGCAATTTATCGGTGGTTATGCCTGATAAAGTGGTAAAACCCGGAAGTGAAATAAAGTAATAAAATAATAAAATGTAAAAAAAAGAAAGCTTTCTGTAAGACAGGAAGCTTTTTTTGTTCCGTTATTCGAAATTATACCTATTTTTGTAATCAAAGGGTAATGAGGACTTTATCATCAGAAAAGAAAAAGTTATGTATAGTAAACAAATGACAATAACCTTTGATGAAAATATACAGATGGTCGATCTGCGTACACAATATCGCCGTCTGAAAGACGAAATAGACGAGGCTATCCACGAAGTATTAAACTCCAACAACTATATCAACGGTCCGCAAGTAGCAACATTTGCCGAACATTTTGCATCCTACATGCATGCGCCCCATCTTATTCCATGCGCTAATGGTACGGATGCTATTCAAATAGCGCTGATGGCACTGAATATACAGCCTGGTGAGGAAGTCATCGTCCCTGATTTTAATTATGTGGCTGCTGCCGAAGCGATTGCTTTGTTGGGCATTACTCCCGTTCTGGTAGACGTTGATCCAAATACTTTCAATATAGATGTGAATAAGATCGAACACGCTATTTCCAGGCGTACAAAAGCGATCATTCCTGTTCATCTGTTTGGGCAGTCATGTGATATGGAGCCTATTATGCGGATAGCTGAAAAATATAATTTATCTGTTATTGAAGATAACGCGCAATCTGTCGGCGCGAATTATACCTTTCATAGTGAAGAAAGCCGCAGAGCCGGAACGATCGGCCATATCGGGACGACCTCTTTTTTCCCATCCAAGCCTTTAGCCTGTTATGGCGACGGAGGCGCTTTAATGACATCTGACGAAACACTGGCCGAACGTATCCGTATGATCGCGAATCATGGACAGAAAAAGAAATACCATCATACAATGATCGGATGTAATTCGCGGCTGGATACCATACAGGCAGCTATTCTGGATGTAAAACTTAAATATATCTCACAATTTACACACCACCGTATCAAAGTAGCTAAACGATATAATGAAGAATTTAAGTTTCTTCCTTATATTATAACTCCTTCTAAAGCTCCTTATTCATCCCATGTGTATCACCAATATACCATACGGGTGAAAAACGGTAAACGTGATGCCCTGCAAGCGTATTTAAAGCAGAAAGGTATTCCGTCAATGGTTTATTATCCGATACCTTTAGACAA
>DAMCDT010000138.1:0-7181 GCA_032058265.1 Tannerellaceae bacterium | reverse complement strand
CGCCCGGAAAGCAGACAGCCTGCTTATATCAAGGAAACTGTCCGAATCGGTTTTGTCTTTACCTATTCATTCGGAAATGCGGACCGATATGCTGGAATACATTATCGACCATGTAAAGCGTTTCTTTAAGTTGACTGATTAACCCTCTCAGGAAGAATAAGTCATAAACCAGTGTGTAACTTTTTCACTGTATGATTTCGATATGGGAATATCCGGGACATGTTCGAGGTCGAACTCCATAAATAACCCTTCTTTTTGCCTGCGGATCACTTTTACCTGTTCGAAATTCACCATATAAGAACGGTGGCAACGGCGTACACTTGTGTTAGTCTGGGCAAATGTACACAAATATAACCAGACCTTCTTTTTTATTCACCCCGTATATCCGTGTTTTACCCCGGAATAAAGTTTTTAGTCCCTTTCGGGGGTAGATAAAACCATTAATTTGCTAAATTTTTTTTTCTATTGTTTGTTTGCGTTTAAAATCGTGGAAAAAGATGAATTATACAGATCGTACCAAACAGTTGAATCAGCTCTTTTCATGTGACAGGAAAACCGGCATTGAAGAGAGTAAACTTGAAATTATTCCTTATTATTTTAAACAAAAGGAAGGCGAGAACGAGATCAAACAGTTTCAACGAGAACTGGCAACTACCTCTTTTTGTCCTGTAACGGATGACTGTATTCAGGAAAATAAAAACTTCAATTATATTGTATTTACCCCTAAAAGAAGGAAACAAAGCAATAACGCAATTATCCTTCTGCATGGTTTGAACGAACGAACCTGGGAAAAGTATCTAGTCTGGGCGGAATATCTGGTGTTAACGACCGGTAAGCCCGTGATACTTTTCCCTATCGCTTTTCACATGAACCGGACGCCCGGATTATGGTGTAATCCACGGGCCGTACTACCCTGGGTAAACGAACGCAGGAAAAAGATTGAAGATCTTTGTAACTCAACATTTGCCAATGTGGCATTAAGTAGCCGTATATCCCGGCATCCGCTACGTTTTTATTCTTCCGGGAGGGAGTCGGTTTATAATTTATGGCAATTGGTACACGAGATTAAAAACGGTGAGCATCCTTTATTTAAAGAAGATACGTCGATCAACCTGTTTGCTTATTCAATCGGCGCTTTGCTATCACAGGTTTTACTGTTGGCTAATCCGGACCAGATGTTTAACGATACCCGCCTGTTTATGTTTTGCGGAGGTTCCATCTTTGACCACATGAATGGGAGCGCCCGCGACATTTTAGACAAAGAAGCATTCGACCGCTTGCAGTATTACTATAGTAACGATTTTTTTAACCAACAACTCCCCACTTCTTTCAGGAATGACTTTCTGGAGAAAGCCTTTAAAGCCATGATCCGTCCAACATATTGACGGAATACCGCGAATCTTTTTTCCAACGGGCGTCTGAAAGGATACGTGCCATTTCACTGAAGCATGACGTTGTGATTCCCACATTAGGCATTGCGAAAGCATTGGGAAAAGTCTCAGCCAAGATACTGGAAGAAGTTGACTTCCCGTTCCCATATTCACATCAAATACCATTTCCGGTGCAGGATAAAGTTCGTCCTGATATCGTTGACCAGGCCTTTAACCAAACCTTTAGCAAGGTGGCTGCTTTTTTGTAAAGCACTAAGGACAAAAATATGAGTGCACATTACTAAAAAAGACTACTTATACTTCTTTGGTGTTGATGAGTTATTTTAGGTCTTAACCAAATCGCTCAATTTCTTTTGAATTTTAAATCATGGGTTTTCTTTGACTATCTTTCGGATAATTTGAACAAATTTTTCAGGTTCTTCCATATTAGGAGAATGAGCAGAGTTTTCGAAAATGAAAAAATCTTTCTTGGGTGCATTTATTGTATCAAGATATTGTTTGGCAAGAGCAGTAGATACCTGATAATCGTACGTGCCTTGTATAATATAAAATGGGATTTCAAATGAAGACGAAGATTTAAACAGGTCATCATTAAGAATGACTGGAAATAGATGTTGCATAGACAAATCAGCCCCGATAAACCAATTGAATTTCTCGCACACTGTGTATCCATTGAATAACAACATAGCTTTGACTATATCTTTAAAATCAAGTCCTCGATGCAAATGACCTATTCTATATTTATTTATAATTTCTGTCCTGACTTTTAAAAGATAATCAAGTTGAGGAAAGTCATCTGCATACAGGTCGTATTTTGAAAGTTTTCCAATAACCTCATTATCCCTTATCTCCTTTGCGTGCTTCAACATATACTCATAAGCTAAACGTTCCGATTTTGTTTGGTCTGTCACTTGGCCTATGCCGATATATGCAATGTAATTTTCGGGGTATTTCTCAATGGTCTTAACGCTAAGATACGTCCCCCAAGAGTGCCCTAAGAGATAAATTTTATCTTGTCCAAAACGTGATTTCAAGTATTCGGTAACTTGACGTGTATCCTCAACCATCTCCTCAACGGTCAACTTACCCGTAGATTTAGTATAAGTCATACCCGATCCGCGTTGATCCCAATAACAAATGGTAAAATACTTTTCAAGCAAAGGCTCATTTTCTAAGTGCGAGATAAATTGTAGCATCGGAGTTCCCGGTCCACCGTGCAAATAAAGTAATACAGGGTTTTTGGGGTTTTCTCCCCTTATGAACATACCCTGTTTTATTCCATTAACTTCAATAAATAATTTCTCGGTAATAGAACCTTCAATCCGTTTTCCATCTGCATCTTTTAATGCAGTGAGTCTGCCGGGACTGTTTATCCAGACTACTATTAGCCCTATAAGGGCAACACCCATAATTGACAAAATAATTGCTATCATAATTTTCACTATCTTTTTGAGAATACTTTTTCTTTTAGCTGTTTCGATTTCTGCCTTATCCATAATTATATCACTATTTTTGCACAAAGGTATTGCAGATGACAACGTATGTCAATTACTAATTTTAGCTATAATCATAAGCTTATGGACAAAAACAAACAGGAAATTTGGAAAAAACACAAAGGGTATATAGAATTGCTATCCAAAGTTAATAATAGTAGTGTATTTGTCGCAGAATATAAGGCTGACTATATATTCCTTTCTGATAATTTCCAACTGTTTGGATATGATTCTCAAATAATAAACTCACAGGAAATAGACCCTTACTATTTCGAAGCCAAAATTCATCCTGATGACTGGGCGATTTTAAGTAAAGTTCAAACTAAACTAATGGATTTTATTTTATCTCTACCGATTGGTAAAAGGAAAGACTATAAACATATATATGAGTTTAGAGCAAAGAATGCTGAAGATAACTATATGCGGTTTATATTGCAACAGCAGGTATTGGAATTGGATGCGGAGGGCAATCCTTGGCTTTTGCTTGGAATTATTGATGTGTCACCTGATAGCTCTGTTTTTGAACAAATAAAATTGCGTATCATAAATTACAAAACAGGTGATATAGTCCCATTTTCTTTCCTTGAACAGAAGAGTGAAATTAAACTTTCTGAAAGGGAAAAAGAAATTTTAGAATTTGTTCGCAAAGGCTTACAAAGTAAAGAAATTTCGGAGAAACTGTTTTTGAGCATTCATACTATAAACAAGCACCGACAAAATATTATGCAAAAGATGAATACTAACAATATACTTGAAGCAATTGATTATGCCAGAAAACTAGGGTTGTTAGATTAAAATATAATAATTTGTCTTATGAAGTCACTAAAAAAAGGGTTTTTTAAGCGATTCTCATATCAAAAAGGCGTTTTTCCGGGTTAATTTGGAGGTATTGAAGCAACAAATTGAGAAAAACAATAATTTGTAACTTATTTATAATGAGTAAATTAATGTTATATACATATATAAACTGCCAGATCTTGCCAGATTTTCTCTATAGGAGGGTTAGAAAAATGTTCCTTGTTCTATATAACGTAATAAAGGAACATATTATTAATACTCCTAAAGGGAAGCCTGGCAAGATCTGGCAGCGTACTATTTTAGTCCTTAGTAAAATAAAATCAGACGTTAGTTATTTTAATTTAGAAGTGAGCCAATAATCTTAATAAGCCGTACCATCTATAAAGATACTATCATTCTTCCAGAAAATCTACTTTTCCGGTTTCCATATCATATACACCTCCTATAATCATTATTTCATCTTTGTCTTCCATTTCCTTTAAAACAGGGCTTTTTAAGCGAATCTCTTCGATTGCTAGTTTTACATTTTTGTAGCAGACCGCCTCAACAAAAGTGGGATTCGTTGCGGACTTTTCACCGACAAAAGAATCGAATGCTTTTTGCACGGCCGGTTTTATTTTGGATAACAAAGCGGTTATATTACCTAACTCCACATTTTTGATAGCAGATGTAATTGCTCCGCAATATTCATGTCCTAAAACAAGTACCAGTTTCGAACCGGAAACTTTACAGGCATATTCAAGGCTTCCGAGTATGTCTTCATTAATAATGTTACCAGCTACCCTTGCCACAAAAATATCTCCGATACCCCGGTGGAACACATCTTCAACCGGAACGCGTGAATCAAGGCATGAAACGACCACCGCTTTCGGGTATTGCCCGGTTGCAGCACTGCGTATACGCTGGCTGTTATTACGGATGGTCAGTCTGTCATGAATAAATTCCTCATTTCCTTTTTTTAAAATGTGAAGTACTTCTTTAGGGGTAAGCTTGGCTTGTTCTTCAGCCGTTAATACCCGGTTGGCTAATACATGCTCTTTCGTTAAATCGATCATTTCGTTATGTACCATAACTGCTCAGGATTATAAAGTTAATACTGGTTTTAAGATGCAAAAAGCTTGCGGCCAAAGTAAATAATGAACCCGATTAGTGCGATAATGGCTATTCCTCCTACGATATAACCCACTACGGCGGAAACAACTTTAAAGCCTACTACCAAAAAGAAAATACTCATAATGATGGCAATTACGCCAATACCGATTAGGATATACTTAAATGTTTGCATATTACTGATTATTAATGGTTATTGATTACTTAACAATATGATAACGGGATAAGAGGTTATTTTGTTCATGCAGGAAAGGAATAACTATACGGCACCATGCGGATAGGGTCTGAATAAAGAAAACTTTCCTCAAAATGAATTTGTTATAAATAAAAATAAAGAAGTAATAATATGGAATCATTTAAAGAAATAATCAATGGAGATAAACCCGTATTAGTTGATTTCTTCGCCACATGGTGCGGACCATGTAAAATGATGACTCCCGTGATTGAAGAACTGGGGAAAGAATTAAATGGTGAAGCACGGGTTTTGAAAGTCGACATCGACAAGAATGAAGCAGTAGCTAATGCTTACAGAGTGCAATCTGTACCGACATTTATACTTTTTAAGAACGGTGAAGTCCTTTGGCGCCAGTCAGGTGTTATGGATAAGTCGGCTTTATTGGATCAAATAAGAAAAGCGGAAGGATAATCCACCACACAAGAAAACTATCCGTTTTAACCGACTTAAACGGTTTTGTATTTACGGGAGATTACCCTGTCGTAAATAAAGAGCGCTATTACTGCCACCAGGCCGATTCCTAACAATACCATCCATATATCATAGGGTTGGTACATGTCCCATAGCTTATTAGTCAGTTCTTGCGGGCTTACATGAACCTGCCGGGCAACTTCTTCAAAGTAAGCGTTTGTGGATAATCCTTCAGGTATTTGCAAACCTTGTTCGTTGGCGAAGCGGTAAGTAATGTCAACTTTATCCGACATTTGTTGGTAAACTACACCCGAAACAAATCCAGCCATGAAGTTTCCAATGAAAGTAGGGATAAAAGAATATCCCATGTACAATGCTTTCTTATCTTCGGGAGCCAACCGCCCTATGTATTCGGATATTTTGGGTGAACCTGCCATTTCACCTAATCCGAAGATGAGGATAGCAACCATCGTGAATAATACATTTTGTGAGATAAAAGTCAGTGCCATACCGATGGAGCAAACGAGAAATCCTGATATCATAGAGTGGAGTGGCTTTAACCTCATTACCAGACTCGATACAAGCACCTGGAATAAGATAATATAAAAAGCATCCATATTGGTAATGAATTCCGCGTCCATAATGCCGGGCGCCAGGCTGTAATTCTCACTTATAAAAGGAATGTATTTGTCGAAGAAATTGTATAATGCACTTGTATCCACCCATTGTGACACGAAGACAGGCAAAGTAAAGAATAGCTGGTTGTACATGGTCCAGAAACCGGCTACTATCAACAGGAAGATCATAAACTTACCGTCTTTAAGGATACTTCCCATATTACGGAAAATGCCTTTGAAAGTCTGTAATAACGATTCTGTCTGTTTTTCTTTTTCATCACGCCCCGGCTCTTTATAAAAAGGAAGAAGTAATAAATTGAGGGCAATCATTCCGGCTGAAACATAAAAGATAAGATGTGATGATCCTTTGAAGAGAAGCGTCACCATCGGACCAAAGAAGGCGCCCACATTTACCATCATATAAAAGATACCGAAACCGATTGAGGAGGTTTCCTCAGTTGTGGTTTTGGATACGGTTGCCTGAATGATCGGTTTGAACAACGCAGCGCCCACAGCCAGGTATATATACATTAGAAAGACGCCAGTAAACGAAGAGAACATGGGTAATAAAATAAAGGCCGAAATGTATACAAGAAAAGAAAGGAAAAGTACTCGTTTATATCCATACCGGTCTGCAATAGCGCCCGTTAATACAGGCAGGAAATAGAGAATACCCGTACCGACTCCCATTAATGTTCCTTTTTGGCTTTGCGAAAACTCCAATCCTCCCAGATCGGAAGAACCGGTAAGGTAATTGGCAAATAACATAAAGAAGCCGTACCAGGCCCATCTTTCAAATAATTCTAACGTATTAGCCACCCAAAATGTGCGAGGAAACTTGCTGAATAAGCTCATGCTGTTGTATATAATGTGTTTTTCAGACGACAAAAATACATTAATCCTGAAAGATATTTAGTAAATGAAGAAAAGTTAATTTCAATTTCATGTCAATCATATATTGGCACCTCATATTTGTATCATTGAAATTGTACAATATAGTTTGCCTTATTTACTTATTTTAGATTTTCATCGGTTTGACTTAACCTGTTGAAGAATAAACCTTTTGCAGAGTTTTTGAATTTCAGAAGTAACGATTTAGTAATCGTGCGTATTTCAGCGTTTTGCG
>DAMCDT010000137.1:0-9451 GCA_032058265.1 Tannerellaceae bacterium | reverse complement strand
CATAACTCAATGTTTTTTCTGGTTACAAAATTAGTTATCATTGAGTTATCTGATGTTATGCAAAACTACGCAAACCACTGAATAAAAACCTATTAGCAAAGAATTTGCATCGTTGTCTAAGTAACGGGATAGTAACGAAACTCCTGCTGTGTTCTGCCTAAATATGCTTTTCAGCCTTTTGCATTATAAAGCAAAACAGAGCGTAACGAACACTGGTTCAGCTAATTCGCTACACTCTGCTTAATAATGCTTTCTGCTTAGGAGTTTATTTTAATATCATGTTAAAACACTAATCCATAGCATGCTAATTCATTGGCATAAGACTTGTATAGAAGTATACATTACATATAAAAATGCGATGATATGATTAAAATAAAAGAATTAAGAAAGGTTTACCAAACGGACGAAATTGCAACTATAGCACTCGATGATATGTCACTTCACATAAAAGAACATGAATTTGTTGCCATTATGGGTCCTTCAGGCTGTGGTAAATCGACATTACTAAATATTATTGGACTGATCGATGAGCCAACTTCCGGTTCTTACCTTTTCAATGATATAGAAGTTGGCAGACTGAGCGAAAATAAAAGATGCGACTTGCGGAGAGAGAATGTCGGTTTTGTTTTCCAAAGTTTCAACTTAATTGAAGAACTTACTGTAGTTGAAAATGTTGAATTGCCTTTGTTATATAATGGAACAAAAACATCCGAGCGAAAATGGAGGATTGAGGAAGCTTTAAAAAATGTTCAACTTAGCCATCGTCGTAATCATTACCCTTCTCAACTTTCCGGAGGACAACAGCAACGTGTCGCTATCGCAAGGGCTATTGTTAACGAGCCTAAACTAATCTTAGCGGACGAGCCGACAGGTAATCTCGATAGTACAAATAGCATGGAGGTAATGGACCTGCTGACTACACTTAACGGTACAGGAACTACTATCGTCATGGTTACCCATAGTGGGCACGATGCTCGGTATAGCGACCGTATAATCCACATGTTAGATGGAAAACCGGTAACCGAAAACTTCCTGAAAGAATTAGCTTATACTGCAAATTAAAAGATAATAAAATGCTTATACATTATTTGAAAATAACCTTCCGTAATATATGGAAATACAAAACACAGGCGTTTATCGGTATTTTAGGACTTGCATTTGCCCTGGCCTGTTTTGTACCAGCGCTATACTGGTTGCGTTATGAAACCACTTATGATAGCTTCTATACTGATTCTGAACGAATTTATCGTATCTATGCCATAGAGAAACAGTCAGGGAAGGTTAATGAACAGGTGCCGGGAATTTTGGCAAAGAAAATGTCAGAGCAGGTGCCGGCTGTGGAAGCTACTACTATTTTTATGGCCGAGTCAAATAATTGCAAAACCGAAATGGTGCCACACATCCAACTACGCACACTGAACACAGACAGCACCTTTTTTCAGGTATTTAAATTGGAATTTGTAAGTGGTGATGCCTATCAGCCGTTACAAGTCCTGTTTAATATTGTTCTAACTGAATCTGTAGCTATTCGTTTATTCGGAGATATAGAAAAAGCCATCGGACAGCAAATACAAAGTACATTTTATTTTTTCAATCCGCCTTACACGGTTACGGCTGTAGTTAAAGACCCGCCGCCACATACGAACTTACCATTCGACGCTCTTCTTAATCACGATTTACTGGCAAATTTTGCTAGTGCACCTGAAAACTTGCAATGGATACAATTCAATGCACAAATGTATGTCAAGTTTCATTCTCATACAGATTTCAATAAAATGGCAGATGAGTTGCGTGACTTTACTTCAAATTCACGAGCCAATACAGACATAGAAGTGCGAATGGTACCTATAAGCGACGCCCGTCACCGGCTAAATACAGACATGCCATTTACACTGAATTTCATACGATTGTTCGTCGCTGCCGGAATATTATTACTATTCAGTGCAATATTTAATTTCCTTAATTTATATCTCGACCTTTTCCGTCAACGCAACAATGAATTGCACCAACGAGCAGTACATGGAGCAAAAAGCAGGCAACTCATTTGGCAAATGTTGTTCGAACTGGCCTGTTCTATCCTGTTGGCATTGCTATTAGGCTGTTGTTTTATCGTCCTTACCCGTCCGGTTTTTTCAGGATTACTTGATCTTACGATGGGAATATCCCAATTAATTCATTTTTTTATGATTTGTGGATTTAGTGTCATGGCATTGATTCTATTGATCGGCTTCAGTACTTTTTGGAGATTGAGCCATTTAGCTTTGCGGCCACTTTCGAAAAGAAAAACCAATAGGCAACCCGTATTACGACGGATGGCTGTAACCTTGCAACTCGCAGTAAGCGTTGTATTTATTGTGGCAGCATTGGTGGTAATGATGCAAATGCGTTTTGTTAACAACAAAGATCTGGGTTTCGACCGTAACGGGATTATTCAACTTTACGGCTTACCTCCATATATGGAAAAGAGTTTGAGGACATCCCTGATGCAGGAAATCATGAATATCCCGCAAATCGAAAGTATCACAACCAGCAATTTCGTGCCTCAACACAAAGCGAATACCCACGAAATGATCAGCAAAGTAGAATGGCCCGGAAAACCACCGCACGAAATGCCTGCATTTAATCTTATACCCACTGACTACAAGTTTGCTGAAACGTTCCATTTAGAAATGCTTATGGGCGAATGGTGGAAAGAAGGCGCCATGCAAAAAATCGTCCTGAACGAGGAAGCTGTCAGGGTAATGGGGCTT
This sequence comes from Tannerellaceae bacterium, assembly GCA_032058265.1. Lineage (GTDB taxonomy): Bacteria > Bacteroidota > Bacteroidia > Bacteroidales > Tannerellaceae > DFXE01. The sequence continues at coordinate 6,701 of DAMCDT010000137.1, read as the reverse complement.
AGCAACCCGGTAGGTACTATGATACGTTTGTCTATTGACGATGTGGATGTTGAAATTGAATCCGAAAGAACAATGCAGGAATATGAAATTGTGGGAGTAGTGAAAGATTTTCACACCTTATCATTTCGCAGTCGTATTCATCCGACCATTTTCCGTACCACTCTCTCGGGAAGAGGCCGGATAGTAACGGATAACATTCTGTATATGCACGTGATACCTGGGCAAGAACAGGAGGTAATAAAGCAAATCACCGCTATGCTTCCAGGCATTGATCCATCTTTTGCAAGTATTAAGTTGACTTTGCTGGATAATCTTTATGACAATTTCAATCATTCAGAACAGACAGGTTTGAAAATGTTTTCCGTATTAGCAACTGTTTGCTTGTTAATATCACTATTCGGTATTTATGCAGTAGCGTCAGCGTCTACCGAACGCCGCCGCAAAGAAATAGCTATCCGCAAAGTAGTTGGTGCCAAAGCTCATAACATTGCTCATATCTTCTCACGTGATTACATTCTACAGGTAATAATAGCAAGTGTCTTCGCGCTTCCTTTATCCTATATTGCTATGAGCCACTGGTTACAAGGGTATGCCTACCGTACCAACATCCCCTGGTGGCTGTTATTAGGAGTAATTATGGGAGTCATTATAGTGGTTTTACTTACCGTATTAGGGCAGGTGTACAAAGCAGCAAAAAGTAACCCGGCAGAGGTTGTAAAAAGTGAATAATACCACAATGTGAAACTCAAACGATTGTGATAACTTTTTAGAATGATGGTAATAACTTTTCAAAACCACTGTGGTAACTTTACTTTATCATTGTAGTCTTTTTTTCAGTTTTGATGAAAGGAAAAATAATAAAGTTACAAAAATGTTTGTTTTTTTCGGTTTGATTTCACTTTAGCCTGTATATTACTGTGAATGAGTAATTAAAATGGTGATATCAACCTTCTTTTTTGATTTCACCTGTTTTCACTGTTATCACTTTTGAATGTTTCCTAACGTCTAGGTAACGAGCAAAATTATTTTGGTAGTGTCCTAATTTAATTTGCCCGCTTCCCTTACAGGACAAGAAAGAATGTTTGAAAGTGAAAACAAGTGATAACAAAAAAAGGGTTGTTTTCACCTGTTAATAATTTATGATTTAATGAGATACGCCTAAAAGTGAAAATAACTCATAAAAAAAGTAATTGCCGGAATAGTGTATATATAATCCAAAAGCCTTCTTGATATTCTGATTTTACTTCAATTCCATGTTATTAGTTCATTAGAAAAACTATAGCGTCTTCATTTGTTAATCCTTTCAGAATGATTACCTTTGCGGCTGTTTGATAATAAAATTACGAAATAGATATGAAAAAGATCAGAGCGGCCATTGTAGGATATGGCAATATAGGAAAATACGTGCTAGAAGCTATTCAAACAGCACCGGATTTTGAAGTAGCCGGTGTTATTCGTCGCAATCCGAATAATATACCTGCCGAATTGAAAGAATTTAAGGTAACTGATAGCATCACTAAATTAGAAAATGTTGATGTTGCTGTCTTGGCTACCCCTACACGAAGCGTGGAATCTTTTGCTAAAGAAATACTTGCTCTAGGTATCAATACTGTCGATAGCTTTGACATTCACGGTGGAATCGTCGATCTACGCCGTTCCTTAGATGCCGTAGCAAAAGCTCATAACTCTGTTGCCGTTATCTCTGCCGGTTGGGATCCGGGAAGTGATTCGGTCGTCAGAGCCCTTCTTGAAGCAATGGTTCCCAAAGGAATCACTTATACCAACTTCGGGCCGGGAATGAGTATGGGACATACAGTTGCGGTAAAAGCGATCGAAGGTGTAAAAGCGGCCTTGAGTATGACTATACCCGTGGGCACAGGTATCCATCGCCGCATGGTCTATATTGAGGTGAAAGACGGGTACGATTTTAAGAAGGTAGCCGAGGCGATCAAAGCAGATGATTACTTCGCACACGATGAAACACATGTTATGCAAGTAGAAAGCGTCGATAATCTGTTAGATATGGGACATGGTGTAAATCTGGTTCGTAAAGGAGTATCCGGACAAACCCAAAACCAATTGATCGAATTTGATATGAAGATCAATAATCCGGCACTTACTGCCCAGGTTTTAATTGCCGTTGCCCGCGCCAGCTTCAAACAACAACCGGGCGCCTACACCATGATTGAACTTCCAATGATCGATATGCTCTACGGAGACAAAGAAGACTTAATTAAACGACTTGTTTAACTTAGTTGACAGTTGATAATTATTTAAGAATACAAATTGTCAACTGTCAACTGTCAACTTAAATATTATGCTAAGTTATATTACCTGGACTGTCGACCCTGCGATCTTTTCCCTTTTCGGGCGTGAGATACGTTGGTATGGATTGGCTTTTGCTGTAGGATTTGCTATTGGATATATGATCGTAGCCCGCATGTGGAAGAATGAGAAATTGAATCCTGCCTGGATAGATTCTCTGCTTGTCTATACGGTTTTAGGTACAGTTATAGGGGCAAGATTAGGCCATTGCCTTTTTTATGCACCCGAATATTATCTGGCGCATCCATTGGAAATATTAAAAGTTTGGGAAGGTGGTTTGGCCAGTCACGGTGGTACATTGGGAATCATTATAGCCATTTATTTTTACTCCAAACGCGTTACTCATGAAAGTATGTTATGGACATTTGATAAATTGGTTGTGCCGACGGGACTCGTAGCCGCTTTTATACGTCTGGGCAATTTAATGAATCATGAAGTTTATGGGCATCAGACCGATCTTCCTTGGGGATTTCGTTTTGTTCAAAACTTAAATGCCTGGAGGATGGGCGCAGAACCCATTTTCACTCCTCCAAGCCACCCCACACAACTATACGAAGCTATATGTTATTTCCTGACATTCCTTCTTTGTATGTGGTTATATTTCAAAAAAGACGCTTATAAAAAAGAAGGTCTGATATTTGGAGTATTCATGATCTGCATTTTTGGTTCGCGCTTCTTTATCGAATTTCTAAAAAATGATCAGGAAGCATTCGAAGCAAATATGCTATTAAATATGGGACAAATCTTAAGTATACCCTTTGTTCTGGCAGGCATTTATTTTGTCTGGAGAGCATTAAAAAAGAATTGAAAGTTGAAAATTGAAAATTGAAAACGAATCATTTTCCATTTTCAACTTTTAACTTTTAACTTTCAATTTAAAACGCAGTTTTATGTATAAACTAAAAGAAATAGCTAATAATGTATTTTACGTCGGGGTGAACGACCGCCAAAAAGCCCTTTTCGAAAATATCTGGCCTCTACCTCACGGCGTTTCATATAATTCTTATTTAATTCTGGATGAGAAAACTGTATTAGTTGATACAGTTGATATCTGTTATTCAGATATATTCTTTAAAAAGGTGGAGGATGCTTTGAACGGCCGCCCCTTGGATTATTTGGTAGTAAACCACATGGAGCCGGACCATGCCGGCAGCATCCGTTTATTACGTCAGCTATATCCTGATGTGCAAATTGTTGGCAATAATAAAACTTTCAATATGTTGGAAGGCTATCACGGCATAACGACCGGCCTCCACGAAGTGAAAGAAGGTGATATGCTTTCTATTGGAAGCAGGGAGTTAACTTTTTTCATGGCACCAATGGTACACTGGCCTGAAGTAATGTTTACTTTTGATCCGAAAGATAAAATCCTGTTTTCTGCCGATGCCTTTGGTACATACGGCACTTTAGACGGAGGTGTTATCGATACGGAAATGAACGTTGAACCTTACTGGGAAGAAATGATCCGTTATTATTCCAATATTGTAGGTAAATACGGTGGGCCTGTACAAAAAGCATTGCAAAAACTGACTTCATTAGAAATCACGACAATCTGCTCGACTCATGGGCCTGTTTGGCGTGAACATCTTAAAAAAGCAGTTTCGATTTACGATCAGCTAAGCCGTTACGAAGGTGAGGAAGGTGTCGTTATCCTGTATGGAAGCATGTATGGTAACACCGAACAAATGGCAGAAGCTATCGCTTATTCATTAGCTGAAAATGGCATAAAGAATATCTTGTTGCACAATGCAAGTAAAACACACGCTTCGTATATACTTAAAGATGTATTCAAATATAAAGGATTAATCGTAGGAAGCCCGACTTATAGCAATCAGTTATTTCCTGAAATCGAATCTGTATTAAGTAAGATTGAAATACGCGAAATCAAAGACCGTTTCTATGCTTATTTCGGTTCATTCACATGGGCAGGTGCATCAGTTAAACGTCTGGCTGCATTTGGCGAAAAGATGAAATGGGAAATAGTAGGCTCTCCGGTGGAACAAAAACAATCTTTGAAAGCAGATAAATACGAAGAGTGCATTCAACTTGGAAAAGATATGGCGACGAAACTAAAAAACATATAAACCGAATAAATACTACATTATGAGACTTATTATTGAACCTGATTATGATCTACTTTCAAAATGGGCTGCTAATTATGTAGCTTCAAAGATCAAAAAGGCAAATCCATCAGAAAACAAACCTTTTGTATTAGGGCTTCCAACCGGCTCATCCCCTTTAGGTATGTATAAACATCTTATTAAATTATACAATGAAGGATTTATTTCATTCCAATATGTAATAACATTTAATATGGATGAATACGTGGGACTTCCGCAAGATCATCCGCAGAGTTATTATACATTTATGTGGGAGAACTTTTTCAACCATGTAGATATAAAAAAAGAGAATGTAAACATCCTGAACGGAAATGCCGCCGACCTTGATAAGGAATGTGCCGATTACGAAAAAAAAATGAAAAAAGTAGGTGGTATTGATCTTTTCTTAGGAGGCATTGGCCCTGATGGCCATATAGCATTCAATGAACCGGGATCTTCTTTGTCCTCCCGCACCCGTATTAAAACATTAACAACAGATACGATCATTGCAAATTCACGTTTCTTTGACAATGATATAAATAAGGTTCCTAAAACAGCCGTTACCGTAGGTGTAGGAACTGTACTAGATGCCAAAGAAGTCCTAATTATGGTGAACGGACATAATAAAGCCCGTGCACTACAACAAGCTGTCGAGGGATCAGTTAATCAAATGTGGACAATCACTGCATTACAGTTTCATCCGAAAGGAATAATCGTTGCAGATGAAGCAGCATGCGCTGAATTGAAAGTAGGAACATATAACTATTTTAAAGATATTGAAAAGGATAATTTATGCCCCGATACTTTAGTAAAGTAAACAGCATAGAAAAGTTTATACAAACAGCTCCGAAACAATAGATATTTGTTTCGGAGTTGTTTACTTTTGCTGTGACTACTTATTTATTATATGAAGAAAATAAATACATACTATTCATACATTATTTTGGTCCATATTTTAGGGCTGATTTTCATGTTTATCGGTAGGATTGTATTGTTCCTCAATAATATCAAATACTGGACAAATGTCGAATCTGCTTTCTTATGGACTCCCCAGGCATTTTTGAGAGGCCTTTGGTTTGATAATGTCATTGCAAGTTATATTTCAATAATTCCTTTGGTCTTTTTATCCATCGCAGGCTTATTTAATAAGATCAATAAAAAGATAATGGGAGTAGTTACTCTTTATTACATTATCTTTTATTCAATGGTTATCGGGATCACCCTAGTGAATGTTCCTTATTTCTCTTATTTCTTCAAACCCCTGAATAGTTCTATATTTAACTGGAATGAAGAAATAGTAACCAACTCAAACATGCTAATTCAGGAAATCTCTTACGTTGTTTATTTTGCACTATTTCTTGTTTTGGCTATACTGTTTGCAATTACAATATCAAAAATTAGCAAAAAGCTTATATCTACGCATCAAACCAATCTTACAACAAAAAACTATCTGGTTTACCCCTTGATAAGCATTATACTTATCGCTTCATGTTTCCTGGGGATAAGAGGGCGTTTGGGCTACAACCCCATCCGTACAAGCCAGGCCTATTTTACTAATAATTCTTTTTTCAATCAATTAGGTATAAATCCGGTATTTTACTTTATCCGTGATATGATGGAAAGCTCTAAACCATATAATAAGATTGACGGTTTGATTTCAGAAGAAGAAGCTATATCCATTGTAAGAAAAGAATTTGGATTGAATGATAAGTATTTAGGAAATTCACCTATTGCCAGGTATATAAAAGCATCGGGAATTCCTCAAAAGAAGAATATAATTTTTGTATTGATGGAATCTATATCTGCAGATTTTATCGACCTGAAAGTAAATGGAAGGGAATTAACTCCTTTCATTAACCAATTAACCCGGGAGTCATATTATTTCAATAATATTTACTCGGCGGGTATTCATACGAATCATGGTATATTGGCTACTGTTTTCGGCATGCCTTCCTTACTGGATAAGAACATGATGAAAAATGTTGATATACCCCATTGCCAGGGAATACCGCTAATTTTACAGGAACAGGGATATAATACATTGTTCTTTGTATCACATGAATCCCAATATGATAATATAAATGCTTTTGTTCTCGAAAACGGTATCGAAAAGGTTTTTTCAGAAGAATCTTATCCCTCTACCAAAATAGTGAATAATTGGGGCGTAGCTGATGATTACCTTTTTGAATACGCTTTAGGCGTTTTTAATGAAGAAAGTAAGAAAGAAGAACCTTTCTTCGGAACGATACTGACAATCAGTAATCATCCTCCGTATGT
>DAMCDT010000136.1:0-9515 GCA_032058265.1 Tannerellaceae bacterium | reverse complement strand
GATTTTATCTTTCATTATTTCCATTCATAATTAAGTTGTCTGCTTGTTCCTTGTTTACCACCGGGAAGCATATACCTGAATACGGTTTTATATTTTCCGGGGCGTATAAAGAAGAATTTACTTTCAACCAAAGGCTTTAATCTATTCATATTAATACCTTTATCAAACATGTTGGATGCTTTAGTCTTCAATTCGTAATAATCGGATGCATAATAATAGGTTAATTCGTAAACGAAAGGCCATATTTTAGACATAACATCATTGTAGCTATTAGAGTAAATATAATTCAGATAGCCGTCATATAAATGGTATGCCTTAGAAGGAGGAACACCATATATATTAACATCCCGTCCTGTTATTCGTAAACCACTTATCGGATATCCATTATATATAAGGGGGGCGATGTCTTTTTTGAAATAATCATCATCTAGAACAGCTTCTGCAACGACTAAAGGCATGCCGGATGTATATGCATTTCCGACAAGTTCGGCTTCATCGAATAATTCATAATTACTTGACGAACTAAGTAATAAAGAACGAATTTCAGAACTTACGTAACGAGAACCGGTATTGAATTTTAATTTAGACATTTTTCTCTCAAATGTCTCGTATTCACTACTTCTGAATTTATATTTAAGTATTTCCAACTGCCCTTGTTTTATGATTTCCCGGGCTGCTTGTTGCATATAGTCAATAGAGAAAGCTTCTCCTTCGGCATCCTGAATGGTGGCGGAGGTTTTGATCACACCTGCCGGATTGTTTTGATTACCACTGGTTGAAGCAATAAAAGATACTTCGTATTCTGTTTTAGTTCTCAATGATGGGATACTGTAATTTAGCCTTGAATCAGACGAACTGTATCTGAAATTGGCTTTTACGGATCTTCCTCCTCCTGCAAATATAGCGTCGTAGTTAAAATTATCGAGGAACAAATATGTTTGTCCTTTTATCAGCTGAACGTAACCCGTCTGGCTTTCCCCTTTATAGAGATTTCTCTGATCGATAACCGGGTAACAATAAGCTATATTATTTAAAGGAATATTATTGGGGGCAGTACCTGTTTTAAACGAAACCGTTCTTGATTCCCTGGCAACATTCCCACCTTGGGAAACTGTATTCCAATTATTTCCTGAACGTTCCTGGAAATTTACTGACACATACGCTTTCATATTCTGATTGGGAGGTAATATCTCTTTCGATTCGAAAGTTGCCGCATCATTTTTACGATTCATTTTAATGCTGCCGATTATTTCTTTATTTTCATTGTCAAGTACATAAAATTTTTCAAGCATAATTCTGTATGTTTTCACATCTCCATTTTCATTTTCAATATCAAAAGGTTCTCCGATGGGCATATTAAATGTTGCCTGGGGTGAAATAAATACATCAACATCAGTATCATTATTTGGAGGCGTCAAATCGGCAATCATCGGAAGATCAATAGGAGAATAATCACCATTTAAACTCACCAGTTTGCAATCATTACCAAAGCTCATTTTGAGCTTCATACTTGCTTTGATCAATCCTCCCAATACATTCAGATTAACAGCTAAGTGTCCGCCAATCCAGGTTGGATTCGGTAGCCTTGCCTGTAATAAAGCTGCCGTTGAACCTTTTATAACAGTAATCTTTTTATTAATAAAGAATAATTTAATTTTAACGCCGAGCTCTCCTTGTAGATACGCATAACATTGTCCGTTCGCATACCAGCCATTGATACCTACCGGTTTACGGCTACCCTCACAAGCATAGTTACTCATATCCCGTAACATAATATCAAAGCCGGTTCCTGCCATAAAACGGGCATAAAGAATGAGGAAGGTAATATCGCCTGTATCAAACTCGAAGCGTGACCCAAATCCCAACCCTCGGCCGGCTTTCATGTCGGCCGGATATTTCATATAATCAGCTTGCTCTCCAGTTATTCCTAAAATATTTAGTGCATTTCTAGGGGGCGGCAATGGATTTTCCAGTTTATCACCCAGCATGAAATAAGATTCACTTTTCAAAGACAATGGCCCTAATCCTAATTTGATTCCCACAGGATTTTTTGGTGTACCAACATGAACATACCATGTTTGTGGAGAGAGATATAGCTTTGCCCATCCGGCTTCATTATTATTGCCCGCACCTTTTAATAATCCGCCTGCCACATTAATCATTACTTTGAAATCGGCATCAAATGTTTTTGTTGGAAAATCAAAATCCATTGTTACATAAGCGCTCACATTCCCTGATAATTTCAAATCAACGGTAACTTCTTCGGCCACTTCCGAGCCTGATAATTTCTTTTGAACCTTTTCACTGAAGCTGGCGCTTATATCTCCAAGTTTAGACTGTGCTTTTTTATACATGTCTTCTAGCTTACCCAGTTTGTTGGTCAGGTCCATCGCCATCATAAATTCAGCGCTACCATAGAAACGAATATTCTTGATTCCACCACCCGATAAGAAATTCATTTCAAAGAGCGCATCTCCATTTACCAACGTTTTGCTACCGACAAAATAAGATACGCCCGCTTTTAATCCTAACGAACAATCCCCATTAGGCGCATAGGCCTGAAGCCCTTTGCCGCCTGTTGCCGACATTCTGTAATAAGCTCCTCCGGTAAATCCATTCAGAGATACCGGCCCGATAGGTATACCCTGTTGGAAGATGGCTTGCCCTTCTGCATACCAATACCGGAATTCTTTACATCCGAATACAGAAGTGGCTTTTATTGTTAAGGCATTTGATAAAGCTCCGAATGTAGCGTCAATTGTCCCTCCGAAATAATTACCGTATACAGGATCATTTTTACCTAATCTTATTTCTCCGTCTAGGCTGAAACCTGCCAGTTGGACATTCTCTAACCGGATAGCATCTATAGACATTCCTTTAAAACTCCATTGTCGCCCCTTATATTCTGACGCTAGGGTAAGTCTTGAATCAGCTCCAATATTTTGTTTCATCAGGTTAATCTTTAGCTGAAATCCCAATGAAGCTACATCGTTAGCCATTTGGAATTGGATATCACTGATAGTTATAGGGAAATTATATAGTTTCACTTCCCCGCCATATCCTAATGACTCGACTGAAAATACCGGAGATTCAGTTGCTATGGTCAGTTTGCTGAAGGTTAGCTGTTCCATTTTTAAACCGTCAATGTCGACACCCATACTTCCATTTAATACCACTTTCGGACGGAATTGTTTATTACGGAGTTCCATCATCAGGTAAGAAGTAGAATCCAGGAAAAGTTTGGTATCTCCGAAAAGGTGAAAATCAAGGCTGTCGCGTACCTCCACTTTAAACAAATACTCATTTTTAGAGATATAGGCTTTATAATCGAATAGTTGGATTTTTGAAGACAGAGGAACATCGATCTGTCCGCCAAATCCGAATTTCTTTAAATTATTGGCTAAAAAAGAAAGCTGAAATGATTGTACGGAAAACGCCCATCCGCTGGCATCACCATGCTCAATAGACAAAACATTTTCTCCAAAAATATCTCCAGTTATTCCATTTTCATCAATGAGCAGGTGAGATGCACCTAAACGAACCTTTTCGTTAGAATCTTTATTCTTAAACCATTCAGGGAATGCAATAGAAAACTCATCTACATATAACCCTCTCCATAAAGAAGGGTTGGGCAGAGTGAAATAATTAGCCATATAAGACGGATCAGGATTGAAAGTAGATGGATTTCTTGTATCACTAAGGTCTAAAACAGCATTTGTTAAAGTAAAGTCAAAGCCTTCGGCTCCTTTGATCCAGAAAGTCGGGAAGGATAATTTAACAATCCAGTCGTTCCAATCATGAATGGCTGTTCTGAAAGAACTTTTTACAGGTTGAAGTGTATCGGAAGCCAAAACAAACGTGTTAGGATTTAAAATAATATCCGCATCAATGGAGAGTTCCTTAAAGTCTCCGTTACATTCTAAAGATACATAAGTATCGGATGTGTGATTTCCACTTTTTTTATCTATACTACCTTTTATAATTACATCTCCTAAATTCCCTAATGATATGGGAATTTCGTTCAATAGGGCTAGTTTTACATCTCCTATCAGATCGCCATCATGCGATATTTTTATTCCACTGGCACCGAACAACAGTTCTTTTGATTCTTGAGGAATACTCATTTTCATTAATAATGATATTTCTCCATATTGAGGCCCCATTTTTATATTAGTCACAGCTAACATAAAAGGTGTGTTGCCAATATTTTTTTGTAATCCTATGGGCAAGTTGTAAGCTTCTCCGGAACCAATATCTTGTAAATCGTTAATAAACCGGCCTTGTTCAATCATTGTCTGGAACACTCCACGTATACCATCAATGGATTCTCCACTCTTATTCTGAGCAAATAATACCGGGGTATATAATATAATGAGTACAGTCAGAACAATGTTCTTGAATAAAGTAGAGTGTGAAGTTGCCATAATTGTAATTGTTTCTCATTATACCTTTCATACAATAGAAGAAAGGGGGTTAAATTCAATTATTCTTATTCTAATCTGAGTTAGTATAGATTATAATATGAATTGCTTAAAACGATTTTTAATTTAATACATAAATTAATTTAGTAAAAAAAAGACAAATAATAACATGCAAATATATGTATATATTTTCATATAATAGCAAAAAATATATGGACAAATAATTTCTTGAAAATTAATTTAAACTACTGATTATATGAATATTGATTTACTTCTGATTTCTTCAGAAACCGGACATTAGAAATTGCAAACAATTAATTTAATTAATATAAATAAAAAAACTACCCATGTGGGTCAATTCCTTTATCTTAAAATAATATATTCATAATTTCGTTTATATTTGTAGACATATAAATTAATATTTCATTTTAACTGATAACGATATGGTTTTACAAATTCTGGATTTTTTAAGAGAATTGCAACAAAATAATAATCGTCCCTGGTTTCAGGAGAATAAAGCCCGTTTTGATGTTTTGCGTCAAGGGTATATGGATATTGTTCAGAAAATTATTAACCGTATCTCACTTTTTGATTCGGAGATTGCCGGATTACAAGCAAAAGATTGCCTTTTCCGTATTTACCGCGACATACGTTTTTCTCCTAATAAATTGCCTTATAAAAATCATTTTGGAGCTTATATCGCACAAGGCGGAAGGAGTAGTGAGCGTAGTGGTTATTATTTCCATTTGGAACCAGATAATAATGTGCTTTCAGGAGGTTTATGGATGCCCGATCCGAAACTACTAAAAATGGTTAGACAGGATATTTATGACCAAATAGATGAATTTACCGGTATTTTGGAAGAGCCCTCTTTTAAAGCTGTTTTTCCTGAATTAGAGGGCGAAACTTTGAAACGTAATCCGGCAGGTTTTCCCAATGATTTCCCTTACAGTGATATTATACGGCATAAAGACTTTTGTGTGAGTAATATCCAACCGGATAATTTTTTCAATAAAAAGGATTGGATGGATCAAACAGTGGGCATATTTGAGAAGCTATATCCGTTTAATCGTTTTCTCAATTATACAGTGGATGAATACCAGGGAAGAGTATGAAACGTGCATTCCTACTTCTGTTAATCGTTCTTTTTTACCTATACGGTAAGCTCGGATACGAATTAGTAAAAGAAAATTTCTTTGTTGAGAATACTGTCAAGGGATGTTTGACTGATATTGCTGATGAGGTTACGGCTATTCCTTTACATCCAATTGATGATGAAATAAAGAACATAACAAATCTATACCAGGAAGGCGATAATCTGTTCCTCATTAGTAATCGTATTTTATACCGTTTCGATAATAATGGCCAATTTATCTGCCGTATTACCAATCCCGAAAGAATTGAAGTGGCAAACTATATGGTGGATTCATTACACCAAAGGTTGATCGTCTTGGGTAATGTGGATGATGTTCATTTCTATTCCTTTAACGGAGATCTACTGGAAACAAAGAAGATGCAGAATGAAAGTCCTTATTACCGTATCCTTTCCGCAAATATGATCAGGCAGGAGGTTTGGATTACAGAAGAATGTGCATTTCATGATTCAGATACAGGGTCGTTTTGTATTCAAAAACAAGTGGTCAGATACGACTCCTCTTTTAATAAAATAAGTGCTTACCCGCTTTTTGTAGCTGATTTGTCTGAAAAAGAGATTTGCCGTTCATTTGGAAGATTAGAGCTTGGAATCGATAAAGATAGCGGAAAGGTATATGCTTATGCCCCTCCTTTGAGTCCTGATAATCTATTAAGAGATACACTTTTGCTTAAACGTAAAGAATTGACTTCGGGAAATTCAGTGATTGCAGATGAAATTACTATCTATCCCTTCCGGTTCGGACAGAGATTCTGGATAGCCTCTTCGTATCCGTATGATACCGAAAAAAGCTATACCTATTGTTTTGATCAAAGGAGTAATAAGTCTTGGCAATTAGCGGAAGGTTTTGAAGATGATTTTTACCATACAGGTTCTATTTCAGAACTACGTTCAATGGATATCTATAATAATACCTGTTACTTTTCGAAAGCCGGAAACGAAGTAAAAGAATCTCTAATAGAAAATATGAATGTAGATAATCCGGTTATTTTTATCGTAAAGTTAAAAAGTTAAAAAAGATAGGAGATATTTCTTTTTGGATAATAAATCCATATCTTTGTCGCCGAATTATGGTGTAACCGTTTACTTTCGTAATCGGTTAGTAAAAGGGAATCCTGTGAGAGTCAGGAGCTGTACCCGTAGCTGTAAGTTCTGTAAACTCCGGCATACTTCATTGCCACTGAATTTCAATTTTTAATTGAATTTGGGAAGGCCGCCGAAAGAGTAGAACAAGCCAGAAAACCTGCCATTATTCTTTATGCAATACCTCGGGTAAAGGTGGTTGGTAACCAATTGTTGTATGCTTAACTTATTTAGTCTGAAAAAGCTTTGTGTGCTTTGTTCCTGTTTGCTCACTTGTTTTTACTCGTTTGCGCAACAGAATGATTCTATTACTTCTCGCCAATTATCGGAAGTGGAAGTTGTGGAAAAAGCGCGTCCGTCTGTTACAAGAGAGGGTGCTCCTTTGCAACTTCTCGACCGGTCGGGTATTGACCGGTTAGGTATACAGGATCTATCGGAAGCTGTTCGCCGTTTTTCCGGAGTAATGGTAAAAGACTATGGCGGTATCGGCGGTCTGAAAACTGTATCTATCAGAAGTTTGGGAACGCAGCACACTGCCGTAAGTTATGATGGTGTTACCATTACAAACGCGCAAAGCGGGCAGGTAGATATCAGCCGGTTTACTTTAGATAATGTGGAGAATGTGTCTTTATCCATCGGACAAACAGATGATATATTCCAGACCGCACGTATGTATGCTTCGGCAGGAGCGTTAAGCATCCGCACATCATCTCCGGTATTTGATAATAAGAAGTACCACTTGCAGGGACAAATCAAAGCCGGTTCTTTTGGTATGTTCAGCCCTTCGGTAAGCTATGACCAACAGTTGACGGATAATTATGCTTTGTCGGTAAATGCTGATTACCTGCGGGCAGACGGACAGTATCCGTATACATTTACAAATGGGGATATTATAACGGAAGAAAAACGAAAGAACAGTGATATTAAGACTTTTCATTCTGAACTGAATCTGTTTGCAGATTGGAAGAATGGGAGTAATCTGCGATTGAAAGGATATTGGTTTGATTCAGACAGAGGGTTGCCCGGCTCGGTTGTTTTATATAATGACTATCATAAAGAACGGTTAGAGGATAAAAACGGGTTTGCGCAAGCATTTTATGAAAACCGTTTCAATAATAAATTTGCCTTGAAAGCACAAGGCATATTCGATTATTCATGGACACGGTATCGCGACTTTCACAGTAAATATATCGACGGTAAGCAGACGGATGTTTACACACAACGGGAATATTATGCATCTGCCGCGTTACTGTATACACCGGTAAAAAATCTTTCTTTTTCATTAGCAGAAGACTTTTTCGTAAATACGCTTGATGCCACTACGCCGAAATGTGTTTTTCCGGAGCGCTTTACATCACTGACGGCGTTAGCGACACAATACAAGAGCAGTCGTTTTACAGCTACTGCCAGTTTGTTAGGAACATATATTACGGAAGATGTCGAAACGGGTGAAGCCGCTGACGATCGTAAGCGAATATCTCCTGCCATAAGTATTTCTTACAGGATATTCAGCGAGCAGAACCTCCGTGTTCGCGCTTTGTACAAAGACATCTTCCGTGTTCCTACATTCAATGATCTGTATTACGACCGTCTGGGCAATCGTGACCTAAATTCAGAAAAAGCCAAACAGTTTAATCTGGGACTGACATGGAGCGGATCAATTAAAGCAATAAATCTTGAATACCTGAGCCTGACGGCAGACGGTTATTATAATAAAGTGAAGGATAAGATTGTTGCACTACCAACCATGTTTATCTGGAAAATGATGAATATGGGTGAAGTAGAGATAAAAGGTTTGGATGTTAACATCTCTTCCCGTTTTGCTTTGCCTTCCGCTATGTATCTGCAAATAGACGGATCATATACCTGGCAGAATTCCATTGATGTAACCGATGAGAAATCGAAAACCTATAAACATCAGTTACCGTACACAGCTGAACATTCCGGTGCTGTATCTGTATCAGTAGAGAACCCGTGGCTAAATGTGAGTTGGTTGATGACCGCTGTTGGAGACAGGTATTCTTTACCCCAAAATCTGGATGCAAATCTTATAGACGGGTA
Organism: Tannerellaceae bacterium; assembly: GCA_032058265.1. GTDB lineage: Bacteria > Bacteroidota > Bacteroidia > Bacteroidales > Tannerellaceae > DFXE01. Next base: position 797 of record DAMCDT010000136.1, on the reverse strand, counting down.
TATGGAACAACAACTTTCTTTCAACAAGTCATTTGCATTTAAACATTCATCTTTGCAAGTTCAGGCAACCATTGTCAATTTAGGAGATGTTACCTATGATGTGATCCGATATTATCCAATGCCTGGAAGATCTTTTAGAACGAGTATCAAATATATATTTTAAATAACGAAAAAATGAACAAGAGTAAGTTTTATTATCTGTTTGTAGTTTGTGCTTTACTAACACTAACGTTTACATCGTGTAAAGACGATGATGATAATCTGTTAACACCAGCTAATGGTGTATCCAACCTCTCATTTACGGACCAGGATATTGAAGAGGATAAAATTGGCGGTACGTTAACCTGGACACTTCCGGAAAATGAGACCTTTATCGACAACTATGTGATCTATCTGGGAGAAACCACTACCTCTAAAACTACTAAATTAGGAGAGGTTAACAGTGGGGTAACTTCTTTTGAAATCCCCAACGGAACGGAATACAAACAATATGTTTTGCTTATTGCGCGGAATGCAACAGGTGAATCAAGTAATATTGTCAGTTTATCTATAAATGATAACAATGGTTTCAATGTTATAAATCCTATCTTTACAGATACGGATAAAGCTAGAAATAAAATAGGAGGTACCCTATCATGGACACTGCCGGATTCCGAGGCAGGTACAACCGGATATGTTATTTACGCAAGTAATAATCAGAATGAAAAAGAAGTAAAATTAGGTGAAGTCGCTTCTGGTGTAACTTCTTATGAAATACCGGAAGGAACTGATTATAAAAATTATCTTCTGATAGTTAC
>DAMCDT010000135.1:0-9561 GCA_032058265.1 Tannerellaceae bacterium | reverse complement strand
TCGTTCATTGGTAGGATCAAAAATAACAAGCTTGTATTTACCTTTAGCCCCCATCCAATATCTTTTGTCAATCTTTGCCAATAATTCTTCTTTCGTATTTGCTGCTATTAAGTAGGAATATTTAAAGGATCTTTTAATAACTATCTTATTATCCGGAAAAAGATTCTCAGGCTTATTATCATAAGCTGTCATAATTACATGAGAGTTTATACCTCCAAAGCCAAATGCATTTACGCCGGCCACTAATGGGTATTTAGTCTCATTCCAATCTATGGCTGCTTGAGGAAGTTCGAAACGTGAATCAATTAGAGCTTTTGCCGGTCTTTCGGCATGCAATGTGGGAGGTATCTTTCGGTTAAACAGAGCAAGGGCAACTTTCATCACGCCAGCCATACCTGCAGCCGGCATAGTATGTCCTATATTTGATTTAACTGAACCCAACCATATTTTATTTAAAGATGGATCTTTGCCGAAAAACTCATTCAATGTATTTATCTCCACTTTATCCCCGGCAATAGTTGCTGTACCATGGGCTTCAATCAATCCGATATTTAGAGGGTCCATATCCACTTTTTCCCATGCTTTAGCTATTGTCAGTTGTTGTCCCATGGTATTTGGAGCCATGACACTTACTCCAGATCCGTCGCTGAATACGGCCGACGCTTTGATCAAGGCATATATCCTATCATTATCTTCAATTGCTTTTTTTAATGTTTTAAGAACAAGGACGCCACCTCCTTCGCTGGGTAGCAAGCCATCCGCATCTTCACTAAAGGGAGAAATAACACCTTTATGCGAAATAGCACCTAACATATTAAAAGAAGCTTGAAACATGGCGCTTTGGGCAGTGTGTATACCCGCCGCAAGTGCAATATCACAATGTCCGCTGAGAAGCAGTTCACTGGCATGATTGATAGCGATAGCAGAGCTGGCGCATGCGGCATCTACCGTATAAGCCGGCCCATGCATATTGAGCTTGTTGGTCACTAAGGCTGCAATCAGGTTAGGCATTAGCGCTATGGCTGTATCCGGTTTGATGTCTCCTTTTTTCGCCTGATATGCTTTTCGTATTTTTTCCAGGTCTTCATGAGAGATATCAGGAATACATGCCTTAACTACTTCAGCTACTTGCACACTTGTATTGATGATATCCATATTTCTCATGGAAGACAGGTTGCCGAAGTTACCTTTACCAATGATTACACAGCCGTTTTCCAATGAAATATTCTTTTGAAATACACCTGCATCTTCCAATGCTTCAAAGGCCAGTTTCATCATAAACAACTGTTCAGGCTCCATTCCTTTTGCCGCGATCGGAAGAAACCCGTATCTCATAGGGTCTATCATCGGAATATCCAAAAAGCCTCCTTTATTGCAATAGAATCGATCATATGCATCTTCTCCCTTCTGAAAATACATGGGGTCAATTCGTTCAGCAGGAGCTTCAATTATAGAATCTACTCCATTTATTAAGTTATGCCAGTATTGATCGATATTATGTGCGCCGGGAAAAAGGCATGACATACCAACTATAGCAATGTCTGTATCTAAATGCTTATTTTGTACCATTAATTACACCTGTCCTTTCAAGAAATTTTCTATAGTTGACGCATTACCTCCCATCACTAAAACAGCTGGTTCTTTTCCATATTTCAATTCTTTTACGAAAAACTCTCCACCTTCTTTAAGAGGAATCATACCGACTCCTCTCTTTTTGAATTCATTTTCTAGTAAATCAGAAACCATACCGGCTCCTTTCCAAGGTCCCCAATTAAAAGATAATACACGTGTAGGACTTTTTTTCTCAAGTAAAGTGATAGACAGTAAGTCAAATACACTGTTACCTGCGGCATAATCACATTGTCCCCTGTTTCCAAAGGCAGAAGATACGCTACTGAACATTACAAGAAATTTAAGATCAGGCAATAATGTACTCACAATTACGTCCAGCGGATTAACCTTTGTCAGGTACACATTTTCGAAAGACTTCCATGTTTTGTCAGCAAATAGCTTATCGTCCAATATCCCTGCCGCATGGATTACTCCGTCTATTTTACCATACTCTTTTTTAAGAGCATTTATAAATGTTTTAAATGCTTTGCTGTTTTTAGCGTCTACCGATTTATAAATAGCTTTTCCACCTGCTGCCTTTATCTTCTCAATAGCCAGTCCAATCTGATTTGACTTAAATATTACCTGCAATCTTTTCTCCACTTCTGCAGGTACATTCATCTTTTCTTCTGTAATCAGGTATTTTCGTATCTCATCCCTGGTATGTAAAGATGCATATTTTTCGGAGTCTTCAAGCTGAGATGAACGGCCTACTAAAATATAGGTACATGGATAATCAAGTGACAACTGAGAAACTAATTCAGGAGTGATGCCTTGTGCTCCTCCTAAAACAAGGACAACAGAGTTTTCGTCTAAGTTCAAACTGGCTTCTCCACTCATATTTATGTCTTCGGCTTTGACATCAAATTGAAAGCGTTCCTGATTTTTATAGATAACTTCAGGGAATTTCTCTTTTATTGTCACTTCATCCAAAACTATCTGAGGCAACGTAGTAATATCAAACGGTGTATGAGAGTCTACTATCCTGAAATTAATTTCAGGATATTCATGCATCAAACTCTTAATTAGTCCCGGAAATCCTTGAATATTTGAAAGATCCTTTATTTTCTTAGCTTTCAATATATTTGACGTTAAATCACTGAAAGAGAATATTCCTTTTAAACGATTCATATCTCCTGCCTTAAGGAATTTAAAAAGATTTTCAATCGTATAATGTTCCGGAGATGAAGATATATTTATAAATATTAGTCCGTCGTAGGAAGATAAATCTTTTGTCTCTTTTGTAATCAAATCAACTTTGGCTCCTTGCTTTTCCAGTTGTTCTTTTACTGTGGCAGAATAAGAGTTTTCTCCCCCGTCATCTGTTAGGGCAAAATGCATGCCTTCAACAGAAAGAGTGTTTTCTTTTGATAGAGGAGATGCTTTCAGTTCAAAACATAGCCTTGCCAGCTCGTTATCATCTGACTGGATGGTAGTAGAAGCTATTGTTTCTGCCTCCTCTGTTTTAGTTTCTTCATTGGATTGTTCCTCTTTTGCGGGGAGAGAGTCGAAGTTCATTTGTCCGAGTTCCTCAATCCATGCAATCATATTTCTTAATGTCTTGATGGCAGCCATTTTCTCTACAATACCTTCTACTTCTGCCAGTCTCTCAGGGAATGTCAGTTTTTCTCTTAAACCTCCGATTATTTCCATCCGTTTTATTGAGTCGATACTCAAGTCGGCTTCCATATCCATGTCCATATCCAGCATTTCCGGTGGATATCCTGTTTTATCACTTACAACTTCGAGGACAATCTCTTTCAGCTGGTCGGTCGTTAACGACGCAATATTTAGCGTAGTTATAGCCCCTTCAGATAGCTGCTTTGTTTCATTTTCAACCATCACTTCCTGATGGTTTTCATCTATAATTATTGGTGTTTGGTAACGCGGAACGGATGTACGTGGAGCCGGTTCGTACTGACCGAAATAACCTAACATAACATCCCGTTGATTCTGGATCATTTCGCGTTGATTATCAATCATTTTCTTTAAACTATCTAAGTATTCCATCATTACTTTGTCAGGGTTTATATTACCACTGAACATCTCTTTTCCCATATTTGTACTAAATATTTTTGTTATTGGATAAATTTCTCCCGACAACATTTTCTTATCTGAAGGGATAGCGTTTTGTCCATTAATGAACCATGTTGTCGCTTTTTTCTTATATTGTTCGCTATTATCGATATCAATCGTTGAAACCTTGCGGCTCTCAAATAATTTCTCTAGGTTAAATTCTTTTCCCGTTGATAAATACTGTCCTAATGCTTTTAGCAAATAGGTAATTCCATCATTGCCTTTGTTTTCGGTTTGTATGGCTACAATATCATCTCCCAATGTATGTTGGACAAGTCCTGTTAGTACCCTTCCCGGACCAGCTTCAACGAAAATACGGGCTCCTGCATTATACATATTTTCTAATTGCTTTGAGAATAACACAGGTTTTACCAAATGTTCGGATAAACGTTCCTTTATTTCGGTAGCTTTTGTAGGATATATTTCAGCTGTCGTATTAGACCATACTTGTATTTTAGGTTTCTTAAAGGTAATGCTCTTCAAAACATCCGCGTATAATTCTTTAGACTTTGCCAATAAAGGGCTATGGAAAGCGCATGCGACATTGATCTCTTTACATGCAATTCCCTTTTCTGTTGCTTTTTTTATAAACTCAGTCAGTCCGTTGGAAGTCCCTGCCAGTACGATTTGTTTAGGTGAATTGTAATTAACAGCCCATACTTCTGTCTCGTCAACGAGTAACTCTTTCAGTTCTACCTCAGAAACATTGCTGATAGCCGCCATCTTTCCCTTATCCTGTTCAATTGCATCCAAGATGGCTTGCGCTCTTTTGCGACTTAATGATACTAAGTTTTCAGGAGCGAAAGCGCCGGCAAAACACAATGCCGCTAATTCTCCGTAACTATGTCCGGCTACCATATCCGGCTTTATTCCCAACGAATATAGGTATTCTGCAATAGCGAAATCTACGATACCTAATAACGGTTGTGCGTTGCGAGTATCTGTAATCGTTATTTGTTGCGCTTTCTTCTCTTCTTCATTAAATGCCGTATGAGGGAAAATAATCTCTTCATACTGCGGGTTCTCATTCAGTAAACGACGCATTGTCGGAATAGCGGCGAATAGGTCTAAAGCCATATTGATACGCTGGCTTCCCTGTCCAGAAAATAGGAATGCAACTTTACCATTCTTCTCATCTCTGTAGAATATGTTAAAGTCACGCTTACTTTCTTCCGCAAGATCTATTTTCTTCAAAAGCTCTCCAATACTACCTGCTACTATTGAAATATGAATGTTCTTTTTACTATGAACAGCCAAAGTATGTGCCAGATCTTTCAATATGATAGCATCGTTTAAAATCAGCAAATTCTTTACTTTCAGCATTTGCTCTTTGGCATCCTCCATTGTTTCTCCCCTGAAGACAAACAGCTCTGATGGCCACACTTCCAATGGGGGCTTTTTATTTGCTTTATTTGCAGGATAGTTTTCAAGTACGAGGTGAAAATTAGTACCTCCAAAACCAAAAGCACTTACTCCGGCAATTCGCTTCTCATTTCTCCATAAGGCCAGATTGGTGTTAAATACAAACGGATTTATCTTTTCATAGTAATACCCATTAGGTTGATTCATGTGCGAGATCGGAGGAATAATCCCTTGTTCTACGGCAAGGGTAGCTTTGATCAGTCCGGCGATACCGGCTGCACATTTTGTATGTCCTATCTGGGTTTTAACAGAACCTAAATAGGTCTGCTTATTAAGCGCTCCACTATCTAAGAAGATATCGGTCAAAGCGGATAATTCCGTTTTATCTCCGACAACAGTACCAGTGCCATGAGCTTCTACAAAACCTACCTCTGAGGGAAGGATGCCCGCACGACGATAGGTTCTTGCCAACGCATTCATTTGTCCTTTACGATTAGGCGCTGTCAAACCAAGACTTCTTCCGTCGCTGCTCCCTTCAATCGCTTTAATTACAGCATATATCTTATTTCCGTCTCGCTCGGCATCTTTGAGTCTTTTTAATACAACGACTCCGATACCTTCACCCAATACGATTCCGTCAGCTTCGTTGGAGAAAGAGGCGGGGCAACCTTTTTTAGATAAAGCGTATGTAGAAGAAAACATAAGATAATCATTAATTCCATTATGGAAATCAGCACCTCCCGCAATGACCATATCAGAACGGTTTGATACAAGCTCCTGGCAGGCAACATCCATAGCAGCTAATGATGAGGCGCATGCCGCATCAACCGTATAATTGCGCCCTCCCAAATTTAATCTGTTAGCAATACGTCCGGAGATCACATTGGATAGAACGCCGGGGAACGAATCTTCCGTTAATTTAGGTAAAGATTCGTTTATCTCATCGGGTAACGAGCCGAAAAGTTGCATAAGCCCCGACCGGATACTATAGGTATAGGCCAGATCAGTTGCGCCTTCTGCTCCGAAGAATACGGATGTATTGTCTAAATCAACAGATGATAAATCTGTATATCCTGCATCTTCCAAAGCCCGTTTGGCTACATAAAGACTTAATAACTGAACCGGCTCAATCGAAGATAGTGATTGTGGGGTAATGCCAAATTCTAACGGATCGAAATCAATGGTGGGAATAAAACCGCCCCATTTGGAAGTAGAATAGTCGGTATCTCTGACATCCGGTTTATAAAAAACCTCTTTATTCCAGCGTGTATCCGGAACTTCTGTTATAGTATCCTTACCAACAAAAAGGTTTCTCCAGTATTCATCCTTGTTTTTAGCATCCGGGAAGATACATTCCATCCCAACAATAGCAATATCCATCGGATCGGCCTGATATTTGGGAATATCTATATCTTCCAGTTGACGGATCAGTTGATTGTTTTCAACGGCAACATTCTTATGTAGGGTTTTTAGTGTAATGGATTTTTGAATTAAACCGGTCACTTCACCGGTCATGTATAGTCCCTTTTCAATTTGTTCTTCATTAGATAGCTTGACTAACTTCCCATTTTTACGCTCCATACCTTTTGCTGCGATACGCGAACGTCCAAGATTGAGCTCCTCCAGTTTCATCCAGGCTTCTTTCGAATCCATACCTGCTGAAAGCATCTTTTGTTTTTCTTGTTGGAAAAAGTCTACATAAGGAGTGGATACTGCACGCGTTTCTTGCCCCAATGCAGCTTCTAATAATATTGTTTTGTTTTTTTCGACAAGCTGTTTCTGGTATTCACTTTTGATGGCGCCTGATTTAACGGCTTCTTTTGTATAAAGATAAGAAGTACCCATCTGGACACCAACTTTTACACCCCTAGCTGCCAATGTTGCTGCCATAATACTGACGAATGCAGATGAAAGACTATCGTGTATTCCTCCAGCAAATAAAACACTTATTAATGAATGGTTATCTTCCTTCAATAAACGGTTTATCTGTTTCTCCCAGAGTACCAGACTCATAATTGGGCCTACATGACCACCGCTTTCGCGGCCTTCAAAGATAAAATATCTGGCGCCTTCTTTCAGATACATATCCAAAAGGCTTACGGAAGGAACATGTAAAAGTACCTTTATGCCTTCTTTTTCAAAAGGAGCGGCTAAAGACGGACGCCCTCCGGCAATAAGAACAACGTTTGGTTTCGTGTCCAGTATATACTTGGTCTGCTCTTCCAACATTTGTGGAGTGGTAAAACCAAGTATTCCCACTCCCCAGGGTTTATCTTTCAATAATTGAGCGGTTTCTTTCAAAAGATTATGGCACGACTCTCCCTTCATCAGGCTTAGAGCAAGAAAAGGCATAGCGCCTTCATCAGCTACATCCTTTATAAATTGCGGCGTATCACTGATACGAGCCATCGGGCCTTGTGTAATAGGATATTTTATTCCCAGTTCTTTCGCAAAATCACTGTTTTCACCAATAATATTTAACGATTTAGCCTGGTGAAGATGCCCGTAAGCAGCCTCATGGATAGCGGCCACCAGATTCTTCAGGTTTTTGTACTGTGTCAGGTAATCGACGGATAAAGTAATATCCTGCCCCATGGGGATGTAGTTTTCAGAAAGATCATACTCTCCCAAAAATGGACAGATATCATCCAATTTAGGACTTTCTGGAAGTTTGGGAGAATTTGTCCGGTGTAAAACTCTAAAACCATCAATCACAACGGTTTCGTTACCGTTTAATTTTTTACAAATGTTTTTAAGTTCTGCGGGAACGCTACATTCGGGAAGAACAGCCACCTGCGAATCAAGGATAACTCCCTTAGCACCCAATGCAAAAAAAGCAGCAGAAGTATGTACTCCAACCCCTCCCTGGACATATAGTTTTATATCATTCTTTTTACATATATCAATAACTTTTTGAAAAAGAATGAAAGAAGATTCGCGTGCTACTTTACCGGCTGCTTCATTACCTTTGATAATAATGGAAGAGGCGCCCTCGTTGATTAACGCCGACACGTCTTCTAACGAAAAGGCCTGATATAGAACCTCTAAATCTTTACTACCGGCCGGTACACGGCTATTGACAGGTAAAATAATCCGGGTGACATTTTTTGGTAGTTTTATTCCCTTCAATTGAGGTGAAAGGTAAACACCGAAAGGTTCATCCGTTTTTTCAGACAACTCTTTTAGAGCATTCTCCGAAGCTTCTTTACATTGGTTTAAGTATAATACCGGAAACGCACCTGTTTCAAGGGTTTTCAAAGCCAATTTTACGTCTGGTATTTCAAAGGGCGATAAAACCAATACATCTTTTGTATGGTATTCCATATTTTTAAATAGGGTTATGTTAATTTGTATAGATTATATACATAATAATAAGTCCAAAAAATGAAATATAATTGCATGTACCAAATATGTAATAACCTTTCAAAAAAAATCAAAATCTCTGATTTTCATACATTTAATTGCACAAAGTTAAATTTTTCTTTTGTATTTGTGCAACATTTTTAAGAGAAACATTATTGTATATTTTTGTTAATAATTCCATTTAGCTTACGATTAAGCCCTGATTATATAGTCTAATGATTTGTAAATCTTGAAGTAATAATATATCAAAAACGGAAATCTGAAAAGATATATTTACGCTTATGTTTATTCAATTGGAAGTAATTATTATGTATTAAATAAATATAGGTTGTATAGCTTTGGTTAACATTGTTTTAAAAAGATACCAGTCTTTCACCATATCAGTTCTATTGACCGGAATTACCTCGCGCTTTAAAATGCTTCATAGTACCAAGGGCAAAACCGATTCCGGCGCGAACAAAAAACTGATGGTTGCCGTGAAAGGTATCGATATCATAACCCGTTTTTAGAAAGAATATCTTGTAATCGGCATATATATTGGGCGTTATAACAATTGTATTCTTATACCCCCTTCTGAAATCGAAAAGATACCCAGCATCTGCGCCTATTGAAAGTGTAAAAGGAGATTCATAAAAGATTTTGTCGCTGATATAAGAAGACAATTGGATAGGCTTGATATTCAGTCCGGCCAACCGTGTGGCTCCCGGCGTAGTATATTCCAGCCCGCTCATATTGAAAAGATTTAAAGCATTGGCTTTGGTAAAAGTCGGCAATGCAGCGTTGACAAAAAACTGTCCGTTAGACTTTTCCGCATATTGACCGCCTATTCCGAACAACTGGCTATAAACAGGCAAAGAAAATACCACCAACAGTAAACAAATCGCTATCTTTTTCCACTGCATACCTTCCAATTCTTTTAATAAATGATGTGGCAAAGATAATATTTAAGTATAAAGGAGAAAGACAGGATGGTACGAAACTTTCGCTTTTAAAACCAGTAAGATAGATAAACAAAAAGACCGGTGAGGGAGTTAATTGAGGAAACTAAAGAATGTATTAACCCAAAAAATTAAAAGTATGTCAAGTATTAAAACAGTTAATCCCGCTACTAATGAGGTGGTAAAGGAATATCCGGAGATGACATCACAG